>JAHECQ010000082.1 GCA_024641625.1 Acidimicrobiales bacterium
TCCCACGTGAGCGGAGTCGCTTCACCGATGATGATGCCGACGTCCATGGCGTTCCTTTCGAGCGGTCTCGACCAAGAGCCCGTTCATGGCAAATTATGATTGCAGTCACATTAACACCGGGCATCGCACCCGACCTAACGGAACCAAACGAATCGAGACACCGATGACCACGACCAGCCGAACGACCCAGCCCACCCGCACGATCACGCTCGAGGGCGCCCGGATTGCCCTCGATGCAGCCCTGGACAAGGCCAACGAACTCGGGCTGGCCTTTTGCATCACGGTGGCCGATTCGTCGGGCGATCCCGTGCTCTCGGCCCGCATGGATGGCGCACCGAGGCTGTCGGCGGGCATCGCCACCAACAAGGCGTACACGGTTGCCGGCTTCGGCGGCATGCCCACCGACCGCTGGTGGGACGCCATCAAGGACGAACCATCCCTGGTTCACGGCATCACCCACACCCCGCGCCTCATCGTGTTCGGCGGCGGGGTTCCGATCATCGTCGAGGGCGAACTCGTGGGCACCATCGGCGCGTCGGGCGGCTCCGCCGAGGAGGACACCGTGGTCGCATCCGCCGGGGCTGCCGCCCTCGGCTGAACTCCCCGGGACAAGCCGGCAACACCCCACGTCGACTGGAGAAAGAGCCAGCCAACTCGGGAGAACACCTGTCAACTGGACAGAAAACCAGCCAACTGGACAGAAAACCAGCCAACCGTGTGCACCTGCTTGCGCCCAACGGGGCAAGAGTGCACACGGTTGGCTGGATGATCAGCTGGCTGGATGATCAGCTGGCTGGATGATCAGGCGCCTCGCTCCACCGGAGACCTCAGCCCCTGGTCTTCAGCCACTCCTCGAACTCGGGACGACGAGCGTCCGAGAGCGGGAACACGCCGATGCTGCTTTCTCCCTCGGCCACCTTCAGGAGTGCGAATTCCTCCTCGATCTCCTGAGAGTAGGAGTCATTCGCGATCTCCTCGGCCAGCAGAGCGGGGATGACCACGACACCCTCGCCATCGCCGACGACGATGTCTCCGGGAAACACGGTGACCCCGGCACAGGCAATCGGGATCTGGTGGTCGAGCGGGGTGTGGAACCGGCCAAGCGTGGCAGCATGCGACGACTGGTGATAGACGGGAATGGGAATGTCGGCGATGGCCGGCGTGTCGCGCAATGCGCCATCGGTGACCACACCGGTGCCGCCGCTCTTCAACACTCGCATGGCGAAGATGTCGCCGATGGTCCCGGCATGGGGCTCGCCGCGGGCCTCGATGACCAGCACCTCATCGGGTTCGATCGACTCCACGGCCTGACGCTGGGCGTTCGGACCCTTCTGCCGACGTTCGAAGTCCTCGCGACGGGGCACATAGCGAAGGGTGTGGGCGTATCCCAGCATCCGCTGGCCGGGGTTCAGCGGCTTGAGCCCGCTGAGGAACGAGTTCTGCATCCCCCGCCTCTGCATCTGACCGGCCAAGGTTGCGGTGGAGACTGCGTTGAACTTCATCCGCATGTCATCACTCAAGACGACCGGACGGGTGTTTTCATCTGCCATGGTTTGTGGTTCCCCTCTGTGGGATTGTTCAGGAGTTGGTGGGTGGTGACTGTGGTTCGGTGACGGGTGTTCGGCCGGCGCCGGATCGACGGATTGCTCGACGGGCTATTCGGTGATGCCGAAGCTGATCTGACCCAATGGCCCGTAGTCGGCGACGAAGGTGTCGCCGGCGACGATCGGATGAGCCTTGATGAACGAGCCGGAGAGCACCGTGTGACCGGCTTCCATGGTGACGCCGAACTCATGCAGCTTGCGGGCCAACCAGGCCACCGAGTTGATCGGGTTGCCCATCACGGCCGCTGCCGTCCCGGACTCTTCGATCTCGCCGTTCTTGTACAGCGCTCCACCGACATGACGAATGTCGATGTCGGTGAGTTTCTTGGGGTTGCCCGACACGATGATGAAGCCACAGGAAGCGGCGTCGGCAATGCTGTCGACCACGCCGGGCTTGCCCCGCTTGGAGAACCGGCTGTCGACGACCTCGACGGCCGGCAGGACGAAGTCGGTGGCCCGGATGACATCGACGGCATTGACCGAAGGCCCACCGAGCGAACTCTTGAGCACGAAGACCAACTCGATCTCGACCATCGGACGATTGAGCGTGCTGATGGAAACCTTGGCGCCCTCGTCCACGAACCAGTTGTCGAAAATGGTCCCGTAATCCGGTTCGGTGGCGCCGGTGGTCGAGCGCATCGCCTTGGACGTGAGCCCGACCTTGTGGCCCTTGACCGTGCGGCCATTGGCGACCTTGATGGCCGTGACCATCTCGCCGATGGCGTACGCGTCCTCGATGTCAGCATCGTCGTAGGTGAGCGTGATCGGTTCCATCCACTGGCGGGTCAGCTCGGCGTGCACGAGAGCCTCGGCTGCCTGGCGACGCTGTTCGTCGGTCATGCCCATGTCGGGTTGGTCCTTTCGGGGAACTCCGGTCGGAGCACCGGGATCATTGGAGGAGAATCGCTTCGAGGATAGGTCTCGGGCAGAACGTAGCGGGAATCCGCTACCGGAAACTGGCTTCGCTCAGTTTTCTTGCACACCGACGACGACCTGGTGAAAGCTGATGCAAGGGCCCGGAAGCGGGTTCCCACGACCAGAGGAGCATCATGGGGTTGCGAACCGGAGACGACTATCTCGCCGGACTCAAGGACGATCGACAGATCTGGTACGAGGGCAGGCGAATCGAGGATCCCACCACCGAGCCGGGCCTGCGCAACACTGCGCTCACCGTCGCCCAGTACTACGACTTCCAGAACAATCCCGACCTGGCCGATCTCCTGACGTACGAGACGCCCGATGGTGATCGGGCGCACATCTCGTTCATAGAACCCCGATCGAAGGACGACCTCCGACGACGGGGAGCGGCGTTCGCCGCCTGGAGCGAGGTGACCGCCGGTTTGATGGGCCGAGCGCCCGACTACATGAACGCGTGCATGATGGCCGTCGGCGCCGCCGGGCACATCTGGGGCGCCAGGGACCCGGCCCGGGCCAAGGCGGCCTACGACATCTACCTCCACTGCCGGCGGGACGACGTGTGCATGACACACACCTTCGTCAACCCGATGACCAACCGCTTCGTGCCGATCTCGGATCAGGAGCCCTTCGTCAACGCCGGCATCGTCGATCAGAACGCCGATGGCATCTTCGTGAGCGGCGCCCGAATGGTCGGCACCCTTGCCCCCTTCAGCGACGAGAGCCTCTCCTTCGGTGCTCCACTGGGTCTGGTCGACCCACGCGATGACGTGTACGCCCTCGGCTTCCAGACGAAGGTCGACAATCCGGGTCTCAAGTGGATCTGTCGCGACATCTTCGATCCCGAGAAGCCGCACTTCGATCGCCCCCTGTCGACCCGCTTCGAGGAGATGGACTCGATCGCGGTGTTCGAGAACGCGTTCATCCCCTGGGAGGACGTGTTCATCGCCAAGGATCTCGAAGCCCACAACATGTCGATCCCCGGCATGAAGTTCATGCAGTCGCTGGGCCACCACGTCGTGGTCAAGAACGTGGCCAAGACCCGCTTCTTGTTCGGCCTGGCCCATCTGCTGGCCGAGTCGTCGCTCGTCTCGAACTTCATCAACGTCCAGGATCGTCTCGGCGACATCCTCATGTGGCTGCAGACCATGGAATCCCTGGCCCTGGCGGCGGTCGAAGGGGCGGAGATGAACCCCGAGAACGGCATCTACTACTGCAACGAAGCGGCCATCAACGCCGCTCTGCGCCTCTATCCCGAGGTCTACCCGCGCATCATCGACCACCTCTATCAACTGGGCGGCGGTGGGTACGTGTCGATTCCCCAGGAGGCCACCCTCGATCTGGCCGAGCTGGCCATCGACAAGTACTACCGAGGAGCCAGCGCCGACGCCAAGGACAAGGTCTCGCTCTTCCGCCTGGCATGGGAGATGTGTGGCTCGGGATGGGGTGGCCGCCAGGAGCTGTACGAGCGGTTCTTCTTCGGCGACACCCAGCGGATGAAATCGCTCAACTACCAGTTCTACGACAAGCAGGAAGCGACCGACATGGTGGCCCGAATCCTCACCCCGCCACGAGACCGGGAACGTCTTGCCTGGCCGGACAAATACCGGCCCCGGGTCTGACGGGCGATCAGCCCAGATCCGCAGTGGCTCGGATCTCCAGGATGCCACCCGGGATCGCCAACTCGGTGATGCCGATGGCGGTCCACGCCGGCCAGGGTTCGTTGACCAGATGCTGCTTCATGGTGGAGATGAAGGTTCGCATGTTGGCCTGGAGGCCGACATGGAAGGTGGTCATCTCGACCACGTCATCGAGGCTTCCACCGGCTGCGGCCAGTACGGCGGCGAGACCTTCGAATGCCTGGTTGAATTGCGTCGCTGGATCATCCGAACACGACCCATCGGCGTTGGTGCCGATCACGCCACTGACGTGCAGGGTGTCACCCACCCGCATCGCAGGAGCGAAATGCAACTTCTCGTACTGGAACTCCGCACCGGGCGGGACAACAGGAACTCGATCAGCCATGTCAAACCCTAACCCAGCCTCGCGGGGCCAGGAGAAACGAGCACGACCATGAAACTCGGTGCCGCCTTTGCCAACACCACCATCGGCCTCGACTTCCACCAGATCCGCGACATCGCACAGGCCATCGAGGGTGCCGGGTTCGACAGCATCACCACCAACGACCACGTCGTCGGGGGTCACCCCGATCGGGCCAAGGGCGAGAAGGTCCATCTGTACGACACGGCCGTCCACGAACCGCTGGTGACCCTGAGCTTCATCGGAGCAGTCACCGAGCGCGTCGAACTGACGACGGGCATCCTTCTCCTCCCCCAGCGACAGACCACGCTGGTGGCCAAACAGGTAGCGCAGCTCGACCTCCTGTCCGGAGGTCGAGTCCGTTTGGGCGTGGGCGTCGGCCGCAACTGGATGGAGTACGAAGCACTCAACGAGAACTTCAAGAACCGGGGCAAGCGCATCGAGGAGCAGGTCGAGGTGCTCCGTCTGTACTGGACGCAGGATCTTGTCACCTTCGAAGGCAAGTGGCACAACCTCGACCGGGTGGGCATCAACCCGATGCCGATTCAGCGTCCGATCCCCATCTGGATGGGCTCGTTCTTCGGATTCGTCGCCGAGCCGGTCATCGAACGGATCGGCCGAATGGCCGACGGCTGGATGCCGCAGTTTCCGCCCGACCAGCTGGCCCCGGTACTCGAGCGGGTTCGCGGCTATGCCCGCGATGCCGGCCGGGACCCCGACCGACTCGGGATCGAGTGCGGCATCCGGGCCGCCGCCAACGATGACCCCCAGCTATGGATCGACGCCGCACTCGCCTATCAGGCACTCGGCGCCACCCATCTCAAAGTACTCACCTACGGCAACGGCGTGCATGATCCCCAGGCTCACCTCGACCTGATGCTCCGGTGGTACGAGGCCGTCGCCCCGGCCGTTCGATAGGCGAATCACCGGGGCTCGTTTGCGCTCGGGTTGCCTGCACGCGACAAGCGCCGGTCCGAACCCCTCCAGGGATCCAGACCGGCGCTCGGCCGAACTCGATTCGTTCAGCGTTCGCTCGATGCGCTCAGCCCTGCGTCGTGAGCGGACCGCCCGCCGTCTTGCGCCAGTTGCTGGGCCGCACGGGCACCTCGTCGGGATCGAAGTCGGGGTTGTCGGTGACCACGATGGCGGTCACCATCCCGAACATGCCCGTCGTGCGTTCCACGTGAGTGAGGATGTGGCAGTGCCAGACCCAGGTGCCGGGGTCGTCGGCCCGGAAGATGACGGTGTACCGCTCGCCCGGTGCGATGTTGAGCGTGTCGACCCAGTAGGGATCGTCCAACGGGATGCCGTCCTTGGCGTACACCAGCTGCGGGAACTGGTGCAGGTGCATCGGGTGGATCTGCAGGCCCTCGTTGTAATAGGTGACCGAGGCCCACTGGCCCTGTTCCAGGACCAACGGCTCGGTGCCCGGGAACCCCTTGCCGTTGAGCGTGAGTCCGATGGTGCCGGCGTCGTTCAGGATCATCGGCATGTCGACGGCCAACTGCAGTTCGTCGGGAATGGTGACGCCGCTGATCGTCGAGCCATAGGGAATGGGATTCTCGCCCACCCGGAAGACGCCGAACATGCCGTTCACGACGGCCAGCTGGCCGTGATCGTGGGCGTGGTACATGCCAATGGCATCGTCATCGACGGTGAACTCGTAGGTGAAGGTGCCACCGTTGCCGGGCACCGGGTCCTGGGTGTAGGGGGCGACACCGTCCTGATCGTTGGGCGTGTGCACGCCATGCCAGTGGATGTCGGTGTCGACGGGCAGGTTGTTGACCAGTCGAACCTCGATCTTGTCACCGCGATCGAGCAGGAACTGCGGTCCGGGGACCACGCCGTTGTACGTCCAGGCCTCGACCACCTTGCCCGGCTCGACCTCCCAGTCGACGATCTCGGCGGTGAGATCGAACACCTTGGTACCGTCGGCCTTGATCTCGGTCGGCTCGAGGATCGGGTTGCCCTTGCCCTCGGTCTCGGCTGGGAAGAGCTTCATCGAGGACATCATCGCCTCGTCCATGGCGGCCCATTCCTCGGTCGTCAACCCCTCGTGTGCGTTGTGGTCGACCGTCGCCGCGCCCTCGGCACCCGTCGATCCGCCGGTGATCGTCAGGGTGTTCACCATGCCCGAATCGAGGTGGCCGGCGATGTCGCAATACACCTCGTACGTGCCGGGTTCAAGGGTTCCGAGCGCGAGTTCGACCGAACCTCCGGGGCCGACGTCGGCGCTGAGCACGCCGAGTTCCCGAACGCCGAGATTGTGGGTCGTGGTGCCGCTGTTGGCGATGACCAGGGTCACGTCACCGGCAGGCGCCGTCAGCTGACCGGAGATGGAGAATTCCTTCAGATCGACCGAGAGCGTCGATGACACTGCCTCGGCAGCTGCATCATCCTGGAAGGCAAGGGCCAGGCCCACGACCGCCACGAGACCGGCAACACAGAGCGCCACCGCCCCGAGCACCAGACCGAGAAACCAACTTGGCGACAACGACTCGTCGGGTGGCAGTGGCCCACCTGGCGAGTGCCCGTCAATTGGACGTTCCGTCATGGACATGAATCGATGCTCCTTGGTCAGATGTTGGGCCAAGGCTGGTCGATTTCGACTGCGGTGCCCAGGGACCTTGGTCCCGTCCTCGACGTGCCCGATGACACGTCGAGGACGGGCTCAACCGATGGCGGCCCAGATCTTCTGGGGTGTCAGCGGCAGGTCGAGGTGTTCGACACCGAACGGGGCGAGCGCATCGAGCACGGCGCTCTGGATGGCCGGAGTGCCGACTACCGTGCCGGACTCACCGACTCCCTTGACCCCGAGTGGGTTGAGAGGCGACGGCGTCTCCATCTCGTAGGTCTCATAGGCCGGCAGTTCGGCTGCGGACGGAATGCCGTAGTCGAGGAACGTCACCGTGAGCGGAATGCCGTCCTCGCTGTAGACCATCTCTTCGTACAACGCAGCACTGACCGCCAACCCGAGGCCACCGTGCACCTGCCCTTCGGCCAGCACCGGCTGGAGGATGGTCCCGGCGTCGTCGCAGGTGATCAGCGACCTCATGGCCACCGCCCCGGTCTCTGAATCGATCTCGACCACGGCAACGCAAGCGCCGAACGCGAACGTGCCCGCACCGTTGTCCGGCTTGAACTTGTGATCGGCATGAAGTGGGCCGATGTCGGTCCACTCGACCGAACGCGCCGGTGTACCCACCACGTGGAACTGCCCGTTCGAGCGGTCCAGCACGATGTCCTCGACGTTGGCCTCGAGCTGTTCGGCCGCTTTGAGGCGCGCTTGTTCGACCAGGTCGAGGGCGGCACCATAGACGGCCGACCCCCCCAGCTGAGCCGAACGCGAACCGATGGTTCCGCCGCCGAAGGGTGAGAGGTCGGTATCGCTGTGCAGGATGTCGATGCGCCCGGGATCGACCCCGAGTTCCGCCGCCGCCAGCGCAGCGAACGTGTGCGCGTGACCCTGTCCGTGCGGCGAGGTACCGATGATGATCGAGAATCGTCCATCGTCACCGAGGGTGGCCTGCGACGTCTCGCCTTCTCCCCCACCGGTGATCTCGACCGTGCAACTCACCCCGATACCCAGCAGGTGCAGGTCGCCGGCGGAACGGCGCGCCGCCTGTTCGGCTCGCAGCCCCGGGTAGTCGGCCGCGTCGAGCACCCGGTCGAGCGCTGCTTCGTAGTTCCCGCTGTCGTAGGTGCTACCGAGCGCAGTGGTGAACGGGAAGGCGTCGGCCGGGACGAGGTTCTGACGGCGGACCTCTGCGGGATCCTTGCCGATGGCGACAGCGAAGCGATCGACTGCACGCTCGATCGACGTGGCCGCCTCGGGGCGTCCGGCACCGCGGAACGCCACCGTCGGTGTGGTGTTGGTGACCACCGAGGTTCCCCGGGCCGACGCCGCCCGCAGCGCATAGACCCCGGTGCCGGAGTTGCGGATGTTGGTGGTGACGTTGGTGCCCATCGCCGGATAGGCGCCACTGTCCTGCAGGGCGTCGACATCGTAGGCCACGATGGTGCCGTCGAGGTTGCCGCCGATGCGAACGTGATGCACCGACGCTCGACCATGGCCCATGGCCACCATGGCCTCGCTGCGAGTCTCGGCCCAGCGCACCGGCCGGCCCAGTTCGCGAGCGACGAACGCCCCCACCACGTCCTCGGTGTAACAGCCGTAGCCACCCTTGGCCCCGAAGCCGCCACCCACATCGGGGGCAATGGCCCGGACCATGCCCTCCTCGAGTCCGAGGGAGTTCTGGATCACGTATCTGGCCCCTGCGGGCCGCTGTGAGCACACCCAGACCGTGCATCGTCCATCGTCACCCCACGAGGCCGCGCCGGCCAGCGGTTCGATGGGGCTCGGCGCGAGCCGAGGATGTTTGATGTCGAAGTCCACCACGACGTCGCAGCTCTGCCACACCTCGTCATCGACCGGAGCCTTGGCCCACTCGAGGGCCACGTTGGTGCCTGCATGCTCGTGGAGCAGGACCTCGCCCCGTCTGCTGGCCTCCAGGTCGATCAGGGCCGGGAGACTCTCGTAGTCGATCACCACCAACTCGGCGGCGTCGGCGGCCTGCGCCGGGGTCTCCGCCAGGACGACCGCCACCGGCTCGCCGACGAACCGGACCGTGTCGGTGGCCATCAGCGGACGCCAGAGGTCCTTGTTCATGGAGGGCAGGCGGGGTGGGAATGGCCAACCGTTGATCTGAGGGCCGGTGTAGACGGCCACCACTCCCGGCGAGCGCTCGGCATCGGAGGTATCCACCGACCGGAGCCGAGCATGGGGTTCGATCGAGCGAACGAAGTGGGCGTGCACCGCCCCCTCGAGTTCGGGCACGTGGAGTCCGTCGATGAACGTGGTCTGCCCCACCAGCAGATGACGATCCTCACGGCGTCCCGCCCATGGGCCGTGATCCTGGGTCATCGATCGACGTAGGCGGTGAAGACGCAGCTGATCTTCGCCTTGCCACCGCTGTCGGGTACCGCCATGGTGTGACGAGACGGCCTCGACTCGGGGTCGGGGAATTTCTCGACCCATGGTGCATTCAGAGCGGACCGGGCCTCGGCCGGATTGCTGACGAAGAAGGTGACCTTGGCCATGTCGTCCCAGGTGGCGCCGGCCCCCTCGAGCATGTTGCCCATGTGCATGAAGAGGTTGGCGATCTGTCCCTCGATGGTGTCGGGGACTTCGCGCACACCGTGATCGAACGGCGGGATGATGCTCGACTCGATGAGTGGGCCGACGCGGGTGGCGCACGGAATCGGGTTCTCGTGCGAGAAGCTGTCGACTTCAATGGAGGTTCTGGTCATGGTCTGGCTCCTCGTGAACGAACTGGGTACTGATGACTGGTACTGATGACTGGGTACTGAGACTGGCGTGATCGTGAGCCAGGAGGTGTGGCCTCGGGCCGATGCCTACTTGGTGACTGCGGCGCGGGCGGTCTTGAGATCGTTGCGCAGGGCCGCAGTGACCGGCCCGAAGTCGTAGCCGACCGACAGCAGGCGGAACCCCTGCTCGAAGCGCTTGGCTGCCAGCTCGGGCGAGCAATGGATGCCCGGCGTGACACCATGCTTGGCGCAGCCGGCGAGGATGGCGTCGATGGCCTCGGTGAACTTCGCGTCGGCATTGTCGAGCCCCGGACCGAGACCCAAGGTGAGCGACAAGTCGGCGGGACCGACGTAGATGGTGTCGACACCCGGCACCGACAAGATGTCGTCGAGGTTCCCGACCGCTTGCGCCGTCTCGATCATCGGGATGATGGCGACCTCGGTGTTGGCCTTGGCGAAGTAGTCGCTGCCATGGCGCACGCCGGCGCCGACGGGGCCCATGCTCCGGAAACCCTCGGGGGCATATCGACACGCCTTGGCCGCACGTTCGGCCTCCTCACGAGTGTTGACCATGGGCACGATCACCCCGAGAGCACCGGCATCCAGCAGCCGCCCGATCATGCCCGGTTCGTTCCACGGCGTGCGGGCGATCGGGGTGGCACCACCACCGGAGGTGGCAGCCAGCATGGCGGTGACATCGCCGAAGTCCTGCAGACCGTGCTGCATGTCGATGCACACGTAGTCGTAGTCGAGTTGCGCGGCCACGGTCGCCACCAACGGCTCGCGCAGCATCATCCACGCGCCCAGTGCGGTACCGCCGGACGCGAGAGTTTCGAGCATGGTGTTCTTGGTCATGAGGACCTGACTTTCGATCGGTGCAGATGCACAGGGGGAATCGGGAGCGCCTGGATTCACACACCCAGGTTTGAACGCAGCCGCGCCATCTCGGAGTGATAGCGATCGACGTTGTCGAGCTTCACCTCCTCGTATCCGCGGACCACATCGGGAAGCGAGGCCAGTTGGGTGGCGTCGCTCGCAGTCTCGGCAGTGACCTTGGGGGCGAGGCGAGCGATGAGGTCCTCGTACTCGGTGATGAGCTCACGCTCCACCTTGCGTACCTTGGCCCGGCCGAAGGGATCGAGCATGGTCCCACGCAGCCGCTTTCCGCCGGCCAGCGACTTGAGGACGGGGGTGAACCATGGACCGACCTCGACCTTCTGATCGAGGCCCATCGCTCGCAGCATCGGTGGGTGAAGGTTGTACTTGATGGTGACGTCGTCGCCGACCGCGTTCGACACCGTCAGCTTGACGGCCTCGTCGACGTGAAGTCGAGCCACCTCGTACTCGTCCTTGTAGGCCATGAGCTTGTAGGCGTAACGGGCCACTGCTTCGGCGAATCCGGTTTGCCCACTGACCGCAGCCTTGGACACCGTCGTGAGGTAACGCTTGGCGTACGCCTCGTTCTGGTACTCGACCAGATCGGCGGCTCGGAGCCGAACGAGTCGGCCGAGTTCGCCCTCACCCAGGCCGGCGGCCACGATGGCGGCCTCGAGCGCGGGCGACGGCGTGGGCAGGTGATCCTCGGCCAGGCGGGATGCCTGACGTACCTTGTCGGAATCGATGACCCAGACGCGTCCCCATCGGAACGCCGCCCGGTTGGCCTCGACGGCAGCACCGTTGAGCTCGATGGCCTGCTCGATGGCATCGGCCGAAATGGGCAGCGCTCCCATCTGGTAGGCGACACCGATCATGAAGGTGTTGGCTGTCGTCGACTCGCCGAAGAGGCCCTCGGTGACGGCGGTTGCATCGAGGTATCGGTTGTGATCGCCCCGGGTACGGCTGTCGAGCTCGGCCTTCAGCGGTTCGAGATCCGGGAACCCGGCGTTCACGTTCCGCACCATCTCGCCCGTGGGCGTCTTGGTCAGCGAGACCACCGCAACGGTTCGATCCGACGAGACGCCCTGCAGATTCGACG
>JAHECQ010000507.1 GCA_024641625.1 Acidimicrobiales bacterium
CGCCAGCTGTGACCGACCGGTGGCCTGCCATGACGATCCTTACTCTTCCCGAAAGCAGCTTGAGATGAGCGAATCACAATCCGGTGTCGCCTTCGACGAGATCGAACTCGGCGATGAGCTACCCATCGAGCATCCCGATGTCTCCCTCGAGCGCATACGTGCCTGGTGCGATGCCGCTGACCAGCACTTTCCACGGTTCCTCGACCACGAAGCGGCCCGAGCGGAAGGTCTCCCCGGTGCGCTCGTGCCCGGCATCATGAGCCAGGGCTTCCTGCTTGCCCTGCTGCACCGTTGGGCGCCGACGGCATCGGTGCGCAAGATCGACACCGTTTTCCGCGGGCAGTTGATCATCGAGACGGAGCTCACGATCACCGGCGCGGTCACCGACACCGACGACGATGCTCGGACGGTCGAAGTCGACCTGACGGTGGTCGGGCCCGATGGCAGGACCGGGGTCATCGGAACGGCGATCCTCGGATTTCCGTGAGCGGGCAGAACCGCGTCACGGGCGACCCATCCTGAGTCAAAGAACCCATCAGTTCTTCGCGGGTTCCGACCGATGAAAAGGCATGGGCCAGTTCCAGTTCACCGAGAGTCACGACCTTCGCAGGCCGAGTGAGTATCCGCGCCTGTCCGAGCGTCACCGAGTCAACACTTCGGCCATCTGGTACCCGCCCAGCCGGCGCAAGATCCTCGCCGGTCGACCCGGGCCGGTGGAGATACAAGTGCTGGACCTCTCGGTCGCCGGAGCACTGCTGTTCGGCCATGCCAACCCTGCCATCGAGTTGGGATTGAAGCTCAAGATCGAATTCGATGGCGTCAAGGGTGTTTCGGTGATTCGCAACATCCGCGAGTCGGCCTCGCGGGACATGTCCTACTACGGCGTCTCCTTCTTCGCGATGACCCACGAGTTCGAGTTGAAGGTCATGGAAGTCGTGGCCGATATCCGTACATCGACCTAGTCGGGAAGCGACCTGACTGGGTGTGATGACTGCTGACCATCGAGGGAGCCGTTCGTAGGATTGCGTTCGTCGTACTCGCGCGACGAACGCAGGGTTCCGGTGGATGCAGTCCCACAGCACAAGCACACAGATGCCACGGCACATCGAGCTCGTCATCGACGTCCGTCGATGACGCGCCTGCTCGGCGCCGGGTTTGTGGCACTGATGACGCTGGGGGTCGGCACCGCCATGGGCCTCCCGGTCGCCCAGCGGGCGCTGCGGGCGGAGGACCGGTCGTTGGATCGTGCGGAGCTGGCCGTGTTGGCCCGCTCCTCGACCGTTCGAGTCGCCGGCCGAACCTGCGGGTTGACCTTGACCGGCAGCGGTTTCGTGGCCGAGGGAGTGTTGGTCACGAATCGTCACCTGGTGGGTGACAACGCGACGGCCAAGGTCGACCAACCCGGTTCCCCGAGATTGATGGACGTGGCGCGGGTGTCTGCGCAGCTGGATCTGGCGACGCTCGGCCCCGTCGACAGCAGGGCTCTCGACCTGGCCGAGCAGAACGCGCCGGTCGGCTCGGGCGTGCTGTTCGCCGGTCACGCAGCCGGCGGCGAGACGGTGGTGAGGGACGCCACGGTCCATCTCTACACCGCCGGCGAGGGCTACGGGCTCAGTGGCCCGATCATGCTGTTGGATGGTGCGTCCGCCCCGGGCTTCTCCGGGGGGCCGGTGCTCGACAGCTCCGGCAAGGTGGTAGGAGTACTACAGGGCTATGAACCCAACTTGCAGCTCACGATCGCTGTACCGGTCTCGGCGGTCGAGGGCTGGCTCGCTTCGGGTCCCGACCGAACGGCCCCGAACGGAACCGGTGCCGCCGTGGGTGGGGAACAGAACATGAACACTTGCCCATGACCTCCGCCGCAGCACCTACGACGTCGTACAATGGTTGGTTCGCAACCGCTGGAGGGGCGCCCCTGCGGCCTGAGCAAGACGACGGGTCGTCACGTTGACCGCTGACAGACAATCATCGACATCTGGTTTGGGCCGCGGTCTCGCCGGCATCCTCGGCGATGCCCTGGCCGCTGAGCGTGCCCCCGGGGTCTCCCAGCTCCTGGGCCTGACCGGGGTACGACGTCACCCGGAGGTTCGCCGGCTCGTCTCGGAGCTGGCCCTGTCGGCGATGGCCGATGGATTCGGGGCACAGACAGTGCTCCTGGTCAGCCAGGACGCGGATGGTCGACTGAGCTCGATGGCCACCCGCCTCGCCCCGAACTGGAACCTGCTCGACGCGGTTGCGTTCGAGACCGTTGGTCGGCTCTACCAAGCGCTCGGTCGCGTAACGGATGATCAGGGACGGCCTTCCTGCGCGCTCTCGTCCGACGAAGTCGCCGTCGAGGGCTCGTCGGTGCTGGTCTGTCGTTCGGCCGAGACCTCGTTGGTCACGGCCACTGCGGTGGTGCGCTCGAGCCCGTTCACACCGTCGGAACGGGAGACCATCGGCCGCATCCTGCGATCGGTGGCGGTTGCTTTCCATGGGCAGACCGATCCCGAACTGCTTCGCAGAGTCGCAGTCGAGGTCGAGGAGATCGACGGTGAGTGGATCGCCGAAGTCCGACTCGGGGCATCCGACGATGCTCCGGCTCGAAGCGGGCGACACGTCGATGCCGATCGAACCACTGCGGTGGCGGTTGCCGCGGCTTCTGCCTGTTCACCCCTGCTCGAGGTGACCTTTGCCGGGGAGACCGACGTCGCCGATGGTCCCGTGAATCACACGGTCACGGTCGTCGTCCTCCAAGATGGTGGCGGCCCGCTGTTCGGCCTGGCTGTCACCGACCCTGCCTCGTCGACCGGCGCAGCCGAAGCGGTGCTGAATGCAGCAGGGGTCATCGGCCTGGTCTGACCATCGCGTCGACCGTTCGGAAGGCATGACCGCCGACGCCGAGGGTGGATGAGTAGGCTCACAGCGTGTTGTCAACGTTGCGACTACTGAGGCGATTGTCTTCGTTGGGGTTGGTTCTGGTTGCCGTCGCCGCGGTCATGGCGGGCGCGGCACTGACGGTTATTCCCCAGGCCGTCACCATTCTCACTGCCCACGAGTCCGACGCATCAGAGCTCGAGCTGACCGACTTGGCGCAGCGTTCGTCGATGTATGCCGGCGACGGCACCTTCCTCACCCTGTTGCGCGGCGAGGAGAATCGCGAACCTGTCACCCTCGACCAGATCCCCC
>JAHECQ010000083.1 GCA_024641625.1 Acidimicrobiales bacterium
CCATCTGCTTGCCTGGCATGGCGTCGAGGGTGAATCGCGCACCGACCTCGGCGACGCGGGCCGCACCATTGGTGATCACGACGAACTGGATGACCACCAGAATCATGAACACCACGAGTCCGACAACCAGTGACCCACCGACCACGAACGAGCCGAAGGCCTCGATCACTCCGCCGGCGGATCCCGTGGTGAGAATCAATCGCGTCGAGCTGACGTTCAGCGAAAGCCGGAAGAGGGTCGCGACCAGCAACAAGGACGGGAACGACGCCATGTCGAGCGAACGGGTGGCCAGCACCGTGGTCAACAGCAGGGTCACGCTGAGGGCGATGTTGATCGCCAACAGAAGGTCCAGGATCATCCCGGGCAACGGAATGATCATCAAGGCAACGACGCCGATGATCAGGGCCGATACGAGCCCGCCTCCGGAACGAGTGGTCTTCACTGAACTCCAAGCGTGAGCCGGCCGTCCATGGCTGACGCGGAGACCTTCGTGGTCAGCGCCAGTGTCGGCTCGGGCCGGTCGAGTAGTAGACATCGGTGGAGCTCGACCACCGGCAGCCCCAGTCAGACCTTCTCGGTCATCGCCGGGATCTTGGACGCCGGGACCCGGACACGGCGAGCTGGCGTCGCACTGCGGTTCCGACGCGGACGCATGATGAAGGCCAGGACGATGGCGACCGCTTCGAAGAAGTCGTCGGGAATCGGATCGCCCACCTCGACCGAAGCATGCAATGCCCGAGCAAGCGGAGGTGACTCGACGATGGGCACCGAGTGCAGATTCGCCTGTTCCCTGATCCGCCTCGCCAGCTCGTCGGTGCCTTTGGCCACCACTCGCGGCGCCGAGCCGTCGCCGGCGTAGGCCAAGGCCACCGAGTAGTGGGTCGGGTTGACGATGACGACCCGAGCATCCTTGACGGCGCTCAGCATCATGTTCCGAGTCAGCCTTGCATGCGCTGACCGTCTACGATTCCGAACTGTCGGGTCACCCTCGGAGTTCCGATACTCCTGCTTCAGTTCCTGCTTGGTCATCCGCAGCTTGCGGGTCGACTGCCAGCGCTGGAAGGCGTAGTCGGCCAAACCCACGATCGAACCGGCGAACGCGGCCAGTCGCAGCAGTGAGAGCACCTCGGTCACCAGTCCTTCGGTCATCTGCGACAGCGTCAGTCCGCCAACCAACAACTGATCGCGCACTGCGGCGATGAACGCGGTCGAGATGAGCAAGCCGAGAACACCCAGACGAACGACGGACTTGGCCGTCTCGTTCAGGTTCGCCGCCGACACGAGACGTTTGAACCCGGCCTTCGGCGAGATCCTGTTCCACTGCGGCTTCAGTGGGTAACCGGTCAGCACTACTCCGCCCTGAACGGCCATTCCGGCGATCGTCCAGGCCACGACGAGACTGAACAGTGGCACCAGCGCCAACGCAGTACCACCGAACATCTGCATCACGGCATGAAGCGCAACCGGTGCCTCGCCGGTCGACGCCGCTCTCACCATCGGGCCGAACCCGTCGGCGATCACTCGATTCACCCCGCCCACCGTCCAGGGGAGCACATAGGTGGCCAGCAGAAAGCTGACCCACTGCACCAGATCGACCGACTTCGGGATCTGGCCGCGTTTGCGCGCCTCGCGAAGTCGCTTCGGTGTGGGCTTCTCGGTCTTCTGACTCTTGTCCTCAGCCATCGTCTCAGCCGCCGATCAGTGCTGCGCCCCAGCGCAGGGCGGTATCGAGCAAGTTGACCGTGGCATTGACGAGCAACGGCAGACCAAGGCCCAGCACGAGTAGGAGCACCATCGACTTGGTGCCGAAGCCGATGGTCATGATGTTCATCTTGGGTGCTGCCCGGGTGGCGATGGCAAGCGCCACCTCGGCCAGCAACAACGCAGCGAGAATCGGGAACCCGATCTCGAGCGCAGCGACGAAGAGATGGCTGAGACCCTGCGAGAACAGCGTGCCGAACGCCTCCACGTTCAGCGATCCGAGCGGCGCAGCCTCGAAGCTGCGAAGCACGCCGCGAATGATCAGAAGGTGACCGTTCACCGAGATGAGAATGACCATGCTGACGAGCTGGAAGAGACGGGCCACCGGCGCGCTGGAGCTGCGGGTCATCGGGTCGTACAACGAGCCGGCAGAGAACCCGACGCTCATGTCGATCACCGAACCGGCAACCTGGACCGCCGTGAGCAGCAGCTGGATCATGAAGCCGAAGGCCACCCCGACCAACACTTGGCCGCCGATGGCCACCACCAGTTCCGAGGTCTTGATAGGCAATGACAACAGTGAGGTCTCGGGTGGATCCGAGGCGATCAGCAGGCCGATGGCGACCGAGAGGCCGAGACGGACTCGGATCGGCACCATTCCGCCGGCGAAGGGCGGGGCCACGCTCAAGGTCGCAATCATCCTGGTACTCACCAGGAGGAACGTCACCGCAGAGGCGGTTGCCAGCTCGATCTGCATGACGTCGACTACGACACCAGGCTGGGCAGTTCGAGGATGAGGGTGCGGGTGTAGGAAACCATCTCCTGCAACATCCACGGCCCGGCGATGACGATGACCAGACCGACAGCAACGAACTTCGGTACGAACGAAAGCGTCGGCTCCTGGATCTGGGTGACCGACTGGAGCAAGCCAACCACGACGCCGACCACGATCGACGTGAGCAGGATGGGTGCCGAGATCCGCGCCGCCACCCACATTGCACTGGTAATGATCTGCATGACGTCGGCTTCGGACACGTGGTCTCACTCTCTTGCGGGGGTCGCTCCAAAGGAACGGGGGAGGGCTCAGGCGTAGCTTGCGAGCAGCGCTTCGACGACCAGCGACCAACCGCCGACCAGCACGAAGAGCAACAACTTGAACGGAAGCGAAACGAAGACCGGTGGCAGCATCATCATGCCCAGCGACATGAGCACGCTCGCCACCACGAGATCGATGATCAGGAACGGGATGAAGATCACGAAGCCCATCAAGAAGGCGGTCTTCAGTTCTGAGAGCACGAATGCCGGGATGACGGTCGTGATGCCGACATCATCGATGGTCTGCGGACGCCCGCCCGGGGTCGCGTCCATCATGAGATCGAGTTCCTCGGTCCGTGTGTTGGCCAGCATGAACTCCTGGATGGGCACGGTGGCCAGGTCGTAAGCCTCTCCCTGGGTGATCGTCCCATCGAGGTAGGGCTGCAGCGCCTCGTCCTTGATGGTCGTGAAGATCGGTGCCATCACGAAGAGGGACAGGAAGAGGGCCAAGCCGACGATGACCTGATTCGGGGGAACACCTTGGAGTCCCAGCGCATTGCGGGTCAACGACAACACGATGGCGATCCGAGTGAAGCTGGTGAGCATCACGACCAACGACGGAGCAATGGAGAGAATCGAGAGTCCGATGATCAGCAGGATCGTCGTGTTGGGCGACTCGTTCCCGATCCCGATGGTCAGATCGTCGCCGGCGTCACCGGTGGTCTCATCGACACCGGGCGAGGAGACTTGGGGAACCTCGATGGCGGGCGGCTCCGTGATCGGAATGCCCGGTTCGGGAAGTACCGGGGCAACCGGCTCGGTCTGGGCCGACGCAGTCGCACTTGCGCCGAGCACGAGGGCGATGCCCACCAGCAGCACGGCCACCCATCGGACCAGGGTCGCGCGTCGGCGATCACACGGGGATTGCGGAGAAGGCACGGGAAACTTCCCGGCCGTCGGGGATCACGACCGGCGAACGGTCAGCTCCCTGATGGCCTCGAACAAGTTCATCCGTGCCGGATTCGACCCCTGAGGGTTGGCTGGCCGCGTCCTTGCGGTAGCTCTGGACATTCGTCTTGGCGTTTGTGACATCGGCTCGTCTTGGATGACTTCCACATCATCGCCCCCGGCAAGGAGCGCCAAGGCACTGCTCTTGGTCGGCGAGGGCGGTTCCGGTTCGGGCGCCTCGACGATCAGATCATCCCCTTCGGCCAGCACCTGGATGCCGTTGTCGCCGGTGCCCAGGAGGAGATGGCGGGTGCCGGAGCGAACGAGCACGACACCGACGTTCTTGGACAGCTGACGGCGCGCCACCAGCTCCAATGACTGGTCCGTGGCGCCACCGGCGCCCCCTCCTCCGCCTCCGAGGATCGCGCCCAGACGCCCCGACCCGGCCCTGGCGAAACACCAGAGGAGCACGCCCACCAAGGCGAAGGACAAGATGACCCGAATGAAGAGGAACACGTCGTCAGCCCGAGAACTCTGTGTTCAGGATCTCGACGATCCGCACGGCGTACTCCTCGTCGACCACCACGACTTCGCCCCGCCCGAAGAGCATGCCGTTGACCCTGATGTCGACCGGCGATCCGGCGGCACGATCGAGCTCGACCACCGAACCGACCGTCAGCCCCAGGAGTTGGGCGAAGGTCATCGAAGCTCGACCGAGCTCCACCGTGACCTCGAGGGTGACGTTGCGGAGCAGTCCCAGGGTCGCATCACCGCCGGCAGCGCCGACGAATTCGGTTGGAGGTGACATGACACCCTGCATCGAGGATGCCGGCGTGGCGCCTCCGAAGGCTTCGGATGCAGTCGGGACCGAACCGGATCGGCGGTCGACGGGGACCGCCAACCAGGCGACAACCCGGCCGTCGCTGGTCACCGCATTCACGTCCAGCGGAATCGGCAGCTGGGAGGCGAGTTCGTCGAGCGAACCGAGGGCGAAGGGCAGATCCGACGTTGCTCGTGGAAAGGCGCCCATCAGAGCACTCACGAGCACCGACGAGACTTCGTCCTCCGACGGGAGACTCAAGGTGAGGGCCACGACATCGCCGTCCTGGCGAACGCAGGTCGCGGTGAACGGACCTGCCGGCAGCGTCGCCAACTCGTCGGGATCGACGAGATGCAGGCTGTTCGCAGCGAGCAGATCGAGCAGTGGCTGGGGGATCGTGTCCGAAGCAGTGGTGATCGTCATGGTTGACTCGAACTCAGGAGAGGGTTGGAAGAAAGGTCGACGGTGGAGTCGGAAAAGATCGCTCCGGGGCTGCCCAGAGAGGCAAGGACCTCGGCCACCAACCCGGATCCGCGTCGGCCCATACGGACCAGGAACAGCGCTTGCTGTCCAACCGATGCCGTCAGCGGTTCGTTGACGGGCTGACGAATTCTCAGCACATCACCGGGTTGCAGACCCACGACTTCACCCGCCGACAACGGTATTCGACCGAGATCGACCGACATCGGAATGGGCACGGTTTGAAGCGCGGATGCAGTCTCGGGATGCTGCTTGGCCGGCGACGAGAGCCGGCGCCCCGACAAGCGTCGGTCGATGGCATCGGAGAACGGCTCGAGTGCGCTCAGTTCGAGCTCGACGATGAGGCGACCTCCACCGACCGGGGCGGTGAAGTTCATCACGAACCCGATCACGGCTTCAGGCTCATCGTCCTTGACGGCAACGAATCGGTCGTTCAGGTTTCTGGCGATCGACACCGACTGGAGCATCAGCACATCGGCCGCCTCCTCGACGATGGGAGCCAGCAGGAGGTCGATGACGCGTTTCTCGATCGAGGTCAAGGGACGCGCCACCCCAACCGGGAGCGTGCCTCCACCCAACAAGGCGTTCACCAAGGACAGTGCCAGTCCCTGCTCGGTCCGAATGATGCCACCCGGCACGGCATGCTCGAGAATCGCCACCTCGTCGAATGCCTCGGAGCCATCGGCCGTGTCCTCCCCGGCGTCGGCTTCGACCAGCGGTGCCGCTTCGACGATGAATCCGGGTACCCACTCCTTGACGACTGCGGTCACACGCTTCGCAATCTCCCGGGCAGCCTCCTGATAGAGGGCTACCTTCTCCGTTGTCAGCCGAGAAGACACCCCGAACGAATACGGCTGTACCTGATTCGCGTCGGTGGTCGGGTTCACGCTGCGAGCGTCGGATGGTCGATCACCGGTATGAGACAATCGGTCCATCGATCCATCGGATCGTTCATCCATCGACACCGGGCGGGACTGCCGACAGGCCGGTCGCGAGATTTTTCTTGGGCAACTCCTCATAGTTTCGTTGCTCGGTCCGAAATACCGCCCATGAGCGCCCTCTCCACTTCCCCCGAGCACCTCGGCTCACTCAATCGGGTGTTGTGGACCTACCGCTCCCTCCTCGATCGAGTCGAACTCTTGCTCGAAGCGCAGTTGATGTTCGCCGGCAAGCGACGCGACGACCGAATCGCCCAGATCGCCGACCTGATGGAGGAGACAGCTGCAGCGATCGCCGAGGTCGAAGTGCAGCGTGGCCACATCCTGGACGTTGAGGAGACACCGCCGACGCTGACGCAGCTCTGTGCAGAGGTCGATGCCCCTTGGGACACCGTCTTCCAGGATCATCAGCGTTGGTTCGCCAATTCCGTCGATCGAATCGAGCGTTCGCTCCAACAGAACCGACTGACCATGACATCGGCGATGGAATCCATCGCTCAGCTGGCCAACGGCATCACCGGCACACCCGTCGCTCAGACCTACGACCGACGAGGCCAACAACAACGAACCGGGTCTCGCCCGGTCCTGCACACGGGCCGAGCATGAAACGCCAGACCAGGGACGGTGCCACATGAGCAACTTCAGCGGACTGAACACCAGCGTCACCGGGCTCTTCGCTCATCGCCAGCGAATCGACACGATCAGCGAGAACATCGCCAACGTCGACACACCCGGATACACGCGGCAGCGAACCGAACTCACCTCCATCGACACCAAGTACCCCGGGCTCTTCTCCGGCTCGGGTGGTCAGAACGCCGGCGTGAATGCCGATGTCGTTCGACAATGGGATGAACTCCTCGACAGCGCAGCCAAACAGGCGCTCTCCCGCTCGAGCGAGCTCGAGACTCAGGCACGAATCCTCGATGGCATCGAGGCCGAATTGGGGTCGCTCGCACCCGGCAATCTGGCCGACAAACTTCAGCAGCTGTGGAACAGTTTCGACGACTTGGCCAATGATCCGGCCGATCTCGCCGTTCGCAACGTGGTCCTGGGCAATGTCGAGAACGTTGCCTCGGAGTTGCGAGCGGAGGCGGCGGCCCTCGATCAGCTTCGCTCCCGTGAAGTCCAACAGCTGACCGACGGGGTGACGCGGGTGAACGAGCTGGCATCGACCATCGCCGAGCTCGATCTCGGGATCGCAGCCGGTACCGCCGCCGGTGCCGCTCCGAGTGGACTCATCGACCAGCGAAATCGCCTGGTGACCGAACTCACGTCCCTGGTCAATGCGAGTGTCGGCTACGACGGCAACGGACAGGTCCGCGTCCTGGTCGATGGTCATCTCCTGGTCGGACAGGGCCAGGCCCAGACAATCAAGCTCGAGGCCGTGTCCGATCCATCGCTCGGCCCACTCGGGTATGACCGCTTCGCCGTGACCGGTAGCAACGGGCGCGAGCTGAACCTGACCGGGGGCAAACTCGCTGGGGAGTTGGTTGGCGTCAACGAGCTCGTGCCGCAACATCGCCGGGCACTCGATGATCTCGCGGCCTCCATCATCACCAGCACCAACGCCCTCCATCAAGCAGGAACAGCACTCGATGGCTCGACCGGGCTGTCGCTGTTCGATCCCACCTCGCTCAGTGCCACCACCATCAGTGTGTCGGCCGACGTCGCCGGCCGGCCTTCCAAGCTTGCGGCCTCGAACGGTTCCGGAGCGCTCGACAACTCTGTCGCCCGTTCCTTGGCGACCCTCGGCTCCGATCCCTCCGGACCTTCGACCATGCAGGCCAAGATGATCGCAGACCTCGGATCGCAACTCGCCACCCTGCAGAGTCGATCGGAAGCGGCCTCGTTCTCCTTTCAGCGGGCCGAGGGGAGCCGGCAGTCTGCCGCAGGCGTGAACCTCGACGAGGAACTCTCCGATCTCATCTCGTCCCAGCGGGCCTATGAGGCCTCCGCTCGGATGATCTCTGCCATTGACGAAATGCTCGACACGCTCATCAACCGGACCGGTCTGGTCGGACGCTAGGAACCACCATGCAACGCATCACGACGCTCGGAAGCACCAACAATCGAAACCAGTGGCTCGATGCCGCAACCAAGGGTGTGTCGAGGAGCGAGCAAGATGTCGCGACCGGCCTGCGGTTCGATCGAGCATCTCAGGCACCGGCCGATGCCGCCGCGCTGTTGAGAAACCAGCAGTCACTCGGGCGGATGGAGCAGCTGGACCGCAACATCAACAACGCCAGACTGTGGCTGAACACTGCCGACACCGCGTTGAGCGACACGGTCAACACGCTCACTCGCGCCAGGACGCTCACCATTCAGGGCGCCAATGGCACCAACACCGTCGAGGGTCGCGCCGCCATTGCTGCCGACCTTCGTTCCGCGGCCCAGGAACTGCTCGGCCACGCCAACTCCACCGTGAACGGCCGACCGATCTTCTCCGGTACTGCCGGCACGCCGATGGCATTCGACGCCAGTGGCAACTACGTCGGTGACACCGGCACCGTGGTTCGGGCCATCAGCCCGACCGAGTCCTTCATCGTCGGTGCTCCCGGACCCAACATCTTCGGCGCCACGAATCTTGCCGATCCCTCTGCGGGCTCGGCCTATCAGGTACTGATGCAGGCAGCCGATGCCGTCGAAGCAGGCGACTTCGCCGCCGCACGGGCCGGCATCGAGGCCATCGATACCGCTACCTCACGTGTCCAGGGCGAACTCGGACGCATCGGTGGGTTGAGTTCGCGACTCGATCAGATCGAGGACAGGAGTTCAGCCAGTCAGCTGGCAACGAGGACCCAGATCAGCGAAATCCAGGACGTCGATCTGGGTGAGGCGCTGATCAAGTTGCAGACCTCGCAGACCAAGTACGAGGCCACGCTCTCGGCTGCGGGCCGATCGCTCGGTCGCTCCCTGCTCGACTTCCTGCGCTGAGCCTTTCGGGGTTCTGACGACCCGCACGAAACATCCGGCGACCCCTCACGCCACGCACAAGTCGTCCGATACTCCAGCGTGGCTACTGCGGAACGTAGAACGACCAGAGCGATGCAGTCCTCAGGGGAGAGGCGATGATCATCGTGCACCGACTGACGGGGCAGCCGCTGGGCGTCAACGCCGACCTTGTCGAGCGGATCGAATCCATGCCTGACACGGTCCTCACACTCGCCGACGGCAAGAAGATTCTGGTGAAGGAGTCATTGGAGGAGGTCATCGACCTGGTCGTTGCCTACCAGGCGAGCGTGCTCCGCATCTCCTACCTCCCGCACTATCCCGCCACCGAGCCGACGCTTCGACTCATCAGCAGCGAGAACCAACACGACGCAGCCGAGTCGGATCGCCCGAGCGAGGAGCGCAACTGATGGATCCGGCAACCCTCATCGGCATCGTCCTGGCAATCGCCACGGTCTTCGGCGCATGCTTCATGGCGGGCCTGAACCCGATCGCCATCTTCCTGTCCGACATTCCCTCGATCATCCTGGTGGTTGGTGGAGCAGTCGGTGTGACGGTGGCCAGCAGCACCCTGCCGGTCTCGATCAACGCAGCCAAGGTTCTGGTCAAGGCACTCACCGGCGGCGCGGTGTCCGATGCCGCAACCAACGTGAAGCTGATGGTGGAGTTCGCCGACATCGCCAGACGGGACGGACTGCTGGCTCTCGAGTCGAGGCTGGAACAGATCCACGACGCCTTCTTGAGGAAGGGCATGGAGATGGCGGTCGACGGGGTCGACCCCGAAGTCCTGCGCGAGCAGCTCGAGGTCGACATGGAGAAGACAGCGGCGCGTCACAAGGAAGGCTACGGATGGTTCATCACCGCCGCAGGCTTCGCGCCGGGTATGGGCATGATCGGAACGGTCATCGGCCTGGTCGACATGCTCGGCAACCTGAGCGATCCATCGGCCCTCGGCCCGTCCATGGCCGTCGCCTTCCTCACCACGCTCTGGGGTGCGTTCCTGGCCAACTTCGTCTTCATTCCCATTGCCAACAAGCTGAAGAAGATGTCGGCCGACGAGATGGCATCGAAGGAACTCATCCTCGAAGGCATCCTGGCGGTGCAGGCCGGGAGCAACCCGCGCACCGTCGCCGGCATGTTGTCGTCCTTCCTCCCACCTGGGGCGCGCGAAGGTCTTCTCGAAGAGAAGAAGAGTGCCTAGGAAAGGCAGGGCAGCCGTCGAGGACGAGGGTCCGGACAAGGGCTGGATGGAGTCCTGGGCCGACGCGATGACCTTGCTGATGGCGTTCTTCGTGATGTTGTTCGCCTTTGCGTTGGTCGACGAGACCAAGTTCTACGACTTCAAGGTGGGGATGGTCACTGCGCTGGGGGTGTCCGACCCGATCAACGAGCGGGCAGACAGCCTGCTCGAGTCGGGGAACGGAATCGCTCTGACGGTCGGCATGTCGACGATGCCGACCGAGGAGCTCCGCAATCAGATCGAGCAGGCAGAGGAGGAGCTCGAAGCCACCGGCACGGTCACGCCGGAGAATGCCGAGGAAGTGCGGCAGCTCCTCGAGTCCAAGTACCAGCAGTTGGGCGCCGCAGAGTTCACCATGGTCGGGATCGATGAACGCGGCGTGTTCGTTCGCTTCGACCAGCGCCTGCTGTTCAAGAGCGGATCGGCCGAGTTGGGCTCCGACAGTGACGCGGTGCTGTTGGCGACCAACGAAGTGCTCCAGGCGATCGACAACCCGGTCGACGTGGAAGGACACACCGACGATGTGCCCACGACCGGCCGCTATCCGTCGAACTGGGAACTCTCCTCGAGTAGGGCCTCAGCGGTCGTTCGATGGCTGCTCGACCGGAGGCAGATCGCTCCCCGCCGCTTTTCCGCAGTGGGTATGGCAGACACTCGTCCGGTTGCCCCCAACAGTACCGAGGATGGCAGAGGACAGAACCGACGGGTCGAGATCGTGCTGCGGATCGATGGCATGGCCGAGAGCGACGTTCCCATCATCAACCCGATCATCGGCGATCCCGGCAGCATCCAGGTACGCGAACCGGGCCGCGCCGCCCCAACAGCAGATCAGCCGGCACCAGGTCAGTCAGCACCAGGTCGGAACGTAAGCGAGACGACGAACGAGGAGGCCCCGAGTGGCGAAGAAGAAGGCTGAGCCGGCCGAAGGTGAAGAACCGGAGACCGGCGGCGGAAAGAAGAAGATCATCATGGGCGTGGTGAGCCTGCTCGCGCTCGGGGGCGTGTACAACTTCGTGCTCAAGCCCAAGCCGGCGCCGACGCCCGAGGAGTTGGCGATGGTGGCCGACGCCGAACCCATCGAGGGCGAGATCTTCGAGCTACCCGAGATGGTCATCAATCTGGATGACCCCGTTGTGACCTATCTCCGTGTCGGCCTGGCGCTCGTTCTCGAGGAGGGGACTTTGGCTGCTGACTTCGAGGCAGAGTCGGCCATTGCCAAGGACGTGATCCTCGCCGACCTCAGTTCGCGCACTGCAGAGCAGCTTCGTGATCCCGTCGGCAAGCAGATCGTCAAGGACGAGCTGTCCATCAAAGTGCGTGACGCCTACGACGACGCCAAGGTCGTTCGGGTGCTCTTCACCGCGATGGTCATGCAGTAGGGGCCCGCCCATCGACGAACGGCATCCGAGAAAGAATTCAGGATTTCTCGGATTCTCCTACTAACGGAGAACGGAGAGTCGACGCTCATACAGGCCTAGCAATAGGCCACCTCTGGGGCAACGGATTGGCCCAGCAGTTTCAAGTCTTTCGCACGGAAGGAAACAAGAGAGACAATGCGTATCAACAACAACATCATGGCGTTCAACGCCAACCGGAACCTGGGTGCCAGCAGCAGCGCCCTGGGCAAGAGCCTGGAGAAGCTCTCCTCGGGATTCCGTATCAACCGGGCAGGAG
>JAHECQ010000084.1 GCA_024641625.1 Acidimicrobiales bacterium
CCCCACCACCGACGGCGCCATCGTCCTGATGCCCATCATGTCGCCCCTTGCGTCGATCTGCGCCGGCATCGGCAAGCCCGAGTGGGCCACCGATGCGCGCTGGGCGCCCGATCTGGTCAAGGGTGACCTCGCACTCTTCCAGGACCTCCTCGCCGAGGAGATCGCCACCCGTTCCACCGTGCAGGCGCTGGCCGATTTCGCAGCTCACGATGTGCCGGCGGGAAGGGTGTTCAGCCGCAGCGAAGTCCACGACCACCCACAGGCCATCGCTCGGGAATCCATTGTCGAAGTCGACGCACCCACCATCGGGACTGTTCGGGTTCCCCGCCCCGCCTGGCGATTCTCCACGACACCGGCTGTTTCACCCACCGAGGCGCCGCTTCTCGGCCAGGACACCGTCGACATTCTCGGCGAACTCGGTTACGACCCCGAGGCCATCGATCGTCTCGCTGCCTCCTCCATCATCCGAACCCTGTGACGCCGGCTTCTCGATGATGCCGAGTTCGCGGTGACCTTCCCGCTTTCGACCTTACGCACCGACCCGACAGGAGCATCCACATGAGCATCGACATCGGCATTCTGTTCAATACCGATCGAATGGCCGGTCCCGACTTCGTCGATTACGCGCGACGGATCGAGGCAGCGGGGATCGAGTCGGTTTGGCTGGCCGAGCTGTTCGGCCGCGAGCCCTTCGCCGCGTCGGGTGCTCTCCTGGCCGCGACCTCGACCCTTCGAGTCGGTACGGCCATCGCCAACATCTATGCCCGCGACGCCACCGCAGCGGCGGCCGCATCGGCGACGCTGGCCGAGCTCAGCGGTAGTCGCTTCGAACTCGGGCTCGGCGTCTCGAACCGGGGCCTCAACCGAGCGCGCGGGCACCAATGGACCGCGCCGGCTCCCCGACTGGAGGCCTACCTCCAAGACGTGCGCGCCGCCAAGATCACCATTCCGACGTCGACCTACCCCATTCATGTCGCCGCCCACGGCCCCAGGATGCTCCAGGTCGCCGCGGCCAATGCCGACGGCGTGTTCACCTACGTGATGAACACCGAGCACACCGCCCGGACCCGAGCCGGTATCGCCGACGGCAAACTCACCCCGATGGTGATGTGCCTGTTGTGCCCCGAGCCCGAGCGCGCCCGGGAGCTCTGCCGCAAGGCCATCGGCTTCTACGTCGGTCTCGACTACTACCACCGGGCCTGGCGCACGCTTGGCTTCGTCGACACCGACTTCGCCGATGGCGGCAGCGATCGCCTCATCGACGCAATCGTGGCGTGGGGGTCGATCGAGGACATCAAGGCTCGTCTCCAGGCCCAGGCGGAGGCTGGAGCGGACCGGGTCGTGGTGATCCCACTCAACCCCGTGTCCGGTGTCCAGCCCGACTGGAACCTGCTCGAACAGCTCGTCTGACGATCAGTCCAGGACGGGTACCGACTTCATGGCCTCGGCGATCTCGGAGTCCGGCAGGTCGTAGTCGACCAGCTCACCGGCGAAGTACGCCTGATAGGCCGCCATGTCGAGGTGACCGTGACCGCACAGGGCCGTGAGGATGACCTTCTCCTCCCCCGACTCCTTGCAGGCCAGCGCCTCACGCACCGCCGCAGCGATGGCATGGGTCGGCTCGGGGGCGGGGACGATGCCCTCGCATCGAGCGAACTGAACCGCGGCATCGAAGCATTCGGTCTGTCCAATGGCCACGGCCTCCACCATGGCTTGGTCATAGAGATGGGACACGAGCGGCGCCATCCCGTGGTATCGAAGTCCGCCGGCGTGGATGGGGTCGGGGATGAACGTGTGGCCCAGTGTGTGCATCTTGACCAACGGCGTGAGTCCGGCCGTGTCGCCGAAGTCGTATCGGTATTCGCCCTTCGTCAGCGTCGGACAGGCCGCGGGCTCGACACAGCGGATGGTGGGATTCATCCTTCCCGCCATCTTCTCCCGCAGGAAGGGGAACGCGAGGCCGCCGAAGTTCGAACCCCCGCCGGTACAGCCGATGAGTATGTCCGGGGTCTCGCCGACCATGGCCAATTGCCGCAGGGCCTCCTCACCGATGATGGTCTGGTGCATGAGCACGTGGTTCAGCACGCTACCCAACGCATAACGGGTGTTGGGGTCCTGCACCGCCATCATCACGGCCTCGGAGATGGCGATTCCCAGGGAGCCCGGGTGATCGGGGTTCTCAGCCAGCAGGGAGCGTCCGTATTCGGTGACCTCGGACGGGCTCGAATGCACGGTCGCTCCCCAGATCTCCATCATCGCCTTGCGATACGGCTTCTGGCGATACGACGCCGCAACCTGCCAGACCTCGCACTCCATGCCGTATTGGGCAGTGGCGAAGGCCAGGGACGATCCCCACTGGCCGGCACCGGTCTCGGTGGTGAGCTTGGTGATGCCCTCCTTGTGGTTGTAGTACGCCTGGGGCACCGAGGTGTTGGGCTTGTGGGAGCCCGCTGGGCTCACACCCTCGTACTTGTAGAAGATCTTGGCCGGAGTGTCGAGCTGCTTCTCCAGTCGACGAGCCCGGAACAAGGGGCTCGGGCGCCACAGGCGATAGACGTCGAGGACCTCGCCGGGAATGTCGAGGTAACGCTCCATCGAGACTTCCTGCTCGATGATTGCCATGGGGAACAGAGGCGCCAGGTCGGCCGGGCCGATGGGTTCGCGCGTCCCCGGGTGCAGAGGCGGCGGCGGCGGCGTGGGCAGATCCGGGACGATGTTGTACCACTGGGTCGGCATCTCCCCCTCGGGGAGGATGACCTTGGTGTAGGTGTCGTTGTCGTAGTAGCCCACGGTGGCTTGGCTCCAATCATCGTCGGTCGACCAATCGTCGTCCGGCACTTGGGTTCAGGAGATGCCAGTCTCCAACCGATTCCCTGCGCTGGCAATGCCCAGGGCGGGGTCGACTCGGGTTCGACGGTGTCAGTTGTTGTACGCGGTCTCGAGGTGTTGCGTGGTGTCGAGGCCCGCCCGCTCGTCCTCCGCGGTGACGCGCAGACCCATGGTCACGTCGAGCACCTTCACCAACCCATAGGTGACGACGAACGAGAACACGCCAACGACCACATTGGCCAGGATCTGTTCGAACAGCAGGCCTGGGCCACCTCCCTCGATCAGGCCCGCGTCGAACGAACCACCCAGGGAAGCCGGGCTGGCGAAGACACCGATCAGCAACCCACCGACGAGTCCACCGGCAAGATGCACCCCGACGACGTCGAGGGCATCGTCGAACATGAACTTGAATTTCAGCCGCACCGCCGTTGCGCACACCGCTCCGGCGACGAGACCCACCCCGAGTGCGCCGGCCGTGCCCATGAAACCTGCCCCGGGGGTGATGGCCACCAGACCGGCCACGATGCCCGAGGCCGCACCGAGCGACGTTGCGTGGCCGTCACGAATCTTCTCGACGGCGAGCCACGAGAGCATGGCGGCCGCGCCCGCCATGAAGGTGTTGGCGAATGCCTGGATGGCGATGTTGTCGGCGGCGAAGGCCGAACCGGCATTGAATCCGAACCACCCGAACCAGAGGATGCCGGCGCCCAGCATCGTGAAGGGGAGGTTGTGCGGGATCATCGGTTCCTCCGGCCAACCCCGGCGACGACCGAGTACGAGGGCGAAGGCCAACGACGCCGACCCCGCGGCCACGTGGACCACCGTGCCACCGGCGAAGTCGAGGCTCCCGCGGGCGGCCAACCAACCACTCCCCCCTTCCTTGAACACCCACGCCCAGGCGGGCGTGAAGACCAGCAACATCCACAACGGCACGAACACGAGCCAGGCCGAGAACTTCAGACGGTCGGCAATCGCTCCGGAGATGAGGGCCGGCGTGATGCAGGCAAAGGTGAGCGCGAAGAACACGTTGCGCAGCTCCTCGCCGCCGTCGCCTCCCGCCACGTTGATGCCGTTGAGGAAGAGGTGGTCGAACGTTCCGATCCAACCATTGGCCGTTCCGGTCGACGACAGGGTGTAGCCGATCGCGAACCAGAACACCGGCACGATGCCGAGACAGATCATGTTCATCATCAGCATGTTCAGGATGTTCTTCGAGCGGGACATGCCGCCGTAGAAGAGGGCGAGGCCAGGGACCATGAACAGAACGAGCGCGGCCGAGACGAGAATCCATGCGTTGTTGCCGGTATCCATCGAGTGGAGAGCCTTTCAGAAGGTCTTCAGTACGACGACAGTCTTTCGACAGCTTGCTTCGGGCACGTTTCCCCAATGTTTCGTCCGTGTAAACAGGACCTGGAACCAGAAGGTCTGCTGGGCATGTTCCCCGTATCTTCCATCGAGTCGCTGCTCTTGCGTCGGCTCGCTGCCTAGCCTCGTCATCATGGTCTGTGACCGGAACGCCCCGAGATGACGGCCGAGACCGCCCACCACCCTTCGGGACCGCTGCTCCTCGCCCTCTCTCTGGCCGGCATCGCCGGCTTCATCGACGCCTTCTTGTTCCTGCACGTCACCGGGGTGTTCGTCGCCAACATGAGCGGCAACCTCGTCCGGGTCGGCATCTTCACCGGCGCCGAGAAGTGGTCCAACGCCGCCGGCTCGGCTGCGGCGCTGGCCGCGTTCACCACCGGGGTCATCGTGGCCATCACCCACCATGATCGCCGGTTGCGCACCTACCACCGAGTCCGGCCCGACGAGCTCCTGGCGGCCGAAGCACTGCTCACCTTCACCCTTCCCATCATCCTGATCGTGTTCGACGTCCACTTCGCCGCCAATGCCGACGCCATCCACTACCTGGTCATGGGGATCGGCGCCTTTGCCATGGGCATGCAGGCATCGGCCCTTCGCAGGGTGGGCGACATTGCGGTGGCCACGACCTACGGCACGGGGACCATCGTGCGTATCGGCGAGAAGGCGGCTCTGGCACTCCGCAGCGCTGCCCGCACGTCGGATCACCGTCGGGCAACCACCCTCGCCGTGTTGACCGGCGTACTGGCTGCCTACGTTGGCGGCGCCGCTGCTGCATCGGCGCTCGGAGACTCCCCCACGCTCTTGTTCGGCCCGCCCGCCGTGCTCACCGGACTCATCGTTCTCGTTCGGCGCGAGTGGCGCCTACGCTCCTCGTCATGAACGAGGTCCACCAACTCCTGCGCGCCCATCGATCGATTCGCAAGTTCACCGACGAGACCCTGTCGGACCGGATGGTCAGCGACATCGTCAAGAGCGGTCTGTGTGCAGCGACGTCCAGCAACCTGCAGGCCACGACGGTCATCCGGGTGAAGGACCCCGACAAGCGGGTGCGTATCGCCGAGGTGGCCGGAGGTCAGCGTTCCATCGAGACTGCCGGCGCGTTCCTCGTCTGGTGTGCTGACCTGCACCGGACCCGGCGAGCGTGTGAAGCCGCCGGCGGCACCATGACCTCCGGGATGACCGAGCAGTTCGTGATCGCCACCATCGACGTTGCGCTGGCTGCGCAGAACGCGGTGGTGGCCGCCGAGTCGATGGGATTGGGTATCTGCTACATCGGCGCGATCCGCAACGACCCGCAGACCGTGAGCGATCTACTCGAACTGCCTCGCGACGTCTATCCGGTGTTCGGCCTGTGCCTGGGGGTCCCCGACCAGGATCCCGAGGTCAAACCCCGACTGCCGATCGAGGTGGTGCTGAAGGACGACGTGTACTCCTTCGACGATGAGCCGCAGCAGATCGCCGAGTACGACGAGACGATGCGAGCGTACTATCGCTCCCGCACCGGTGGGACGAAGGCGAGCTGCTGGACCGAGGAGATGGCGGGGCTCGTCGACGGCGAGCGTCGCCCCCACATGCGACAGTTCCTGGCCGAGCGCGGCTTCGAGATGCGATGACCGACCGATCATCGCTCGTCCAAGCGGCCCGGGCCGAACTCGCAGCTCTCCCGAGCGCCGGCCTCGGCTTGTGGCCCACCCCGCTGCATCGGCTCGAGCGCTTCAGTGAAGCCGTCGGTGCCGAGATCTGGATCAAGCGCGACGACATACAAGGCGTCGCCCTCGCAGGAAACAAGATCCGCAAGTTCGACCTCGTCCTCGGACAGGCGCTGGCCAAGGGCTACGACACCTTGGTCACGACGGGAGCACGACAGTCGAACTCGGCACGAACCGGCGCAGCCGCAGCGGCGATGTTGGGGATGGACTGCGTGCTGTTGCTGTCGGGCGACGAGCCGCCGCGGGCAACGGCCAACTTGCTCCTCGATCATCTCCTGGGTGCCGACGTTCGCTTCGCCGGTGACGTCGGGTGGGCCGACCTGAACCGCGAGCTCGACCGCATCGTGACCGACCTCGATGCCACGGGACGACGAGCGTTCGCCGCGCCGGTCGGGTGCTCGTCCCCCTTGGGCACCCTCGGGTTCGCCCGGGCATTCCAGGAGCTCGATGGCCAGCTCGAGGCACTCGGGCTGGCACCCGAAGCGGTCGTGCACGCTTCGACCTCTGGGGGAACTCACGCCGGGCTCCTGGTGGGGCGGGCGCTGTCGGAGCGGGACCTGAGACTCATCGCGGTCGACGTCGGCCTCATCTCCAGGCGACCGGCCTTCACGCTGGCAAGGATGGCCAACCGAGCAGCCGAGGAACTCGGCTTCGACGCCGGGATCAGCGAAGCCGAGATCGAGGTGTTGGAGGACCAGTTGGGTGACGGGTACGCCATCCCCACACCGGCCGGCGACGCCGCCATCGCCCTCCTCGCCCGCACCGAGGCAATCCTCACCGACCCGGTCTACTCCGGCAAGGGATTGGCCGGTCTGCTGGCGCTGGTCGAGCGAGGTGAGCTTTCCGGGCCCATCGTCTTCTGGCACACCGGCGGGTACCACGCCCTCTTCGACCCGGACTTCGCCGAGGGCCACTGACCCGTTCAGCCCTCTCTGCTTCGTTCAGCCCTCTCCGCTTCGTTCAGCCCTCGAGGTCCACCACGGAGATCGAGGTCCCGTCGGACTGGGCGAGCAACCCGACGAGATCGATCACCCGGCGATCACCCCTCCGAGGCACGCCCTCAAGATCGAACGGCGAAGGCAGCGCGCGCCAACTCCAGGTCGTCGGGATTGGTGATGCCGATCCATCGCTCGGTCGACGAGGTCACCTCGACTTCCAGACGATGCCGCGCCATGAGCTCGGCGACCACGGTGGGCAACTGACACTCGGCCTTGGGATCGTCGGCCTTGGCCTCGAGGAAGACGCGCCAACGTTCGGCGAAGTCATCGAGCACCGAGTGATGAAACGTCCACATGTTCATCGAGGCCGGGGTCGCCTCCGGCACGTGTCGCCCTCCCGCCCACAGGGTGCCGTCGGCTCGACGCTCACACTGATCGGTCTCGACGATGTCGACCAGGCGACCATCGACGACCGAACAGATGCCCCGGGTAACCGATCCTGCCGGCGGCACCGTGTTCCCCAGGTTGAACGCGATGTTGGTGGCTCGGCCTGGCGCGCTCGACGACAGATCGAGCGCCGCCTGCCGGAAGGAGCCGGCTCCGTAGTAATCGTCGGCGTTGATGACGGCGAAGGGACGGTCGAGCGCCTCTGCCGCCGACAGGATGGCATGCAGTGTCCCCCATGGCTTGGCACGGGGAGGGCCCAACTCGTCCTGACGAACGAAGCGCATCTCGGCGGCGGAACCGTGGACCTCGGCGAGATGCGCGCGGACATCGTCCTCGATGTCGGTGCGCACGATGAGCACCGTCGGGCCGAAGCCGGCGGCCGCGGCGTCCTTGATCGAATAGTCGAGGATCGCCTCGCCGGCCGGTCCGACGATGGCAAGCTGCTTGACGCCGCCAAAACGACTTCCCAAACCAGCGGCCATGATGAGCAACGATGGAGCCTGAGTCACCCGTTCAACCTAGCCTTCGTCGGACCGCCTCCAGCCTCGATCTCGGACTCCTCACCGTGGCCATCGTCTCCGTGTCCTTCGGCGCGATCCTGGCCCGCTGGTCCGATGCGCCGGCGCTCGTGCTGTCGTTCTGGCGGACCATGGGGGGTGGGCTGCTCCTCCTACCGGGCACCCTGCGCACCGCCATGGCACCGCCCGGTGTCGGACCGCCCGGCCGAGGTACCGAGAACCTTCCGAGGGACGCCGACCGGACTCGGACCCTTCGATGGATGGCCATCGGCGGGATCGCACTGGCCGTTCACTTCTGGAGTTGGCTGGCGTCTCTGGAACGAACGTCGGTGGCCGTGTCGGTCACCTTGGTGACCACGACCCCGTTCTTCGTAGCCATCGCCGAACGACTGGGAGGACGCAGGTTGACGCGTCGATCGCAGGCGGCGCTGGTGATCGCCTTCCTCGGGGTGACCATCCTCAGCTTCAGCGCGTCCGACACCGGCGGGGCCACCGGATCCTCCACGCAGGTCGCCGGCCACATCAGTGGCGTCGTACTGGCCCTCATCGGGGCGGTTGCCATGGCGGTCTATCTCGTGGTGGGAGCACGCCTTCGCTCCACGATGCCGGCCACGGTCTCGACTGCGCCGGTGTTCCTCATTGCCGGATCGGGGCTGTTCGTCGCCTCGCGAGTGGTGGAGGTCGACGTGTTCGACCTGACACCGAAGGATTGGGTCCTGGTCGCAATGATGGTTCTCGGCCCACAACTCGCCGGCCACGCGATCCTCAACCATCTGCTCGGCACGATCGGCGCGATGACCATCGCCATCGCGCTGTTGGCCGAGCCGGTGGTGTCGACCATCCTCGCCTGGCTGCTCTTGTCCGAGCGACCCGCCGACCTGGCGATCGTCGGCGCGGCCGTGGTGCTGATCGGTCTCGCCCTACGGTTGTTCGATCCTCAGGCGAGGATCAGCCGCGCCGCCGCCAACCGCTCATAGAGGGCCATCGCCTCCTCGAGAACGTCTCGAAGCTCCGCTGGCAACGATCGACGATCGGTCGAGTCCGGTGCCGGTGCACCGAACCCCGTCGAGGCCATCACTGCGTCATACCAGTGGACTCCCCAGACGCCGTCGCTCGGCCGGGCGCCGGTGGGCCAGGACAACATGCCGTCGTCGAAGTCGATGCCGGCCCTCGCACACATCGCCTCGAGATACCCCCTCGGGTCGAGCAGGAAGTCATCACTGTCGATCACCAGCGGAACGGCCAACCGGTCGAGCAATTCCAGCTGCTGGGGGAGCCCCAGGTCGGACACGGTCACGATCCCTCCGCGTTTTCGGGTATAGGAGGCGAGCACGCGAGCAGGATGGCGAAGGAGGAGAAAATGGTGATCGATGCCATCGAGCCAACCTCGGTCCATGGTCGGCAGCAGATGGTGTGCCATGTGCTTCTGGTACGACACCCGAGCATCCACCGGCGCCAGGCATGCTGCGATCGCCTCGTCGAGATCCGATGGCCCGGCGGCGATGATCTCGTCGGACATCGGATGATCGAGACCCGTCGCGGCCAGGTAGTGAGCGTAGAGAGGTTCGTCGATGACCACGGTGTCACTTCGATGCTCGAAGCTGCGCATCAAGGCGGTCGAGAGGTTGCGCGGACCCGACCACATGGCGATGCGCACGGTTCGGTCGCGCTCCTCCCTCACGCGGTGACCTCGGCGATCAGTTCCCGGTACCAGTGCTGGAGCTGCTCGACCATCGGGCCTCGGCCCCCGTCGCCCAGCAAACGGCCATCGACCTCGCCCACAGGGGCGACCCCGGCGAACGTCCCGGTGACGAACGCCTCGTCGGCCCCGTACACGTCCGAAAGGCTGAAGTTCCGTTCGTGCGCTACCACTCCGTACCTCCCGCAGAGACGCAACACGTTGCGGCGAGTGATGCCGTCGAGGCAGTAGTCGCCGGTCGAGGTCCACACCTCGCCGTCGCGCACGATGAAGAAATGCGTCGAGTTGCAGGTGGCGACGAATCCGTGGGGATCGAGCATCAGGGCCTCATCCGCACCGGCCTTCGTCGCCTGGATGCAGGCGGTCACGCAATTCAGCTTCGAGTGCGTGTTCAGTTTCGGGTCCTGGACGTCGGGCGCTCCGCGTCGCACGTGGACGGTGAACAAACGAAGGCCGCGGGTGAGCACCTCGGGCTTCGCCTGCTTGTACTCGGGAATGATGACGATCGTCGGCGGCGAGATCGTGAACCGGGGGTCCTGATAGGGGGTCGACTTGACCCCACGGCTGATCATGAGACGGAGGTGCACCCCTTCGCGCATGTCGTTGGCTGCCAGCGTCTCGAGCAACATGCCCGTCAGCTCCTCGGGAGTCCTTCCGATGTCGAGATCGAGGGCCTTGGCCCCGCGATAGAGGCGCTTCAGGTGATCGTCCAGGAACGCCGGACTCCATCGCCGAGAATGAAGCCGCTGTCGAACACCGAGACCACCGCCTGGTCGCGCGGGAACAGATCGTCGTTGATGCGAATGAGTATCGATGCGTTACGAGGATCATCGAGGTGTTCGTGGGTACCAGTGGCCATGGTCGGATGCTAGAACTGCCGAACACATGCGACGACGAGACTTTCTCAATGCGCTCGCGGTGGTTGCCGTCGGAGCCTGTTCCAACGAGCCGACCGCGGTCCGAGATCCACCGATCACCCGATCCGGCGGTCCTGCCGGCACGGCCGACGCGGGCTCCTCGACAAGCGCCCCGACGACGGCCTCGACCACGACGACACCGACTGCGACGGTTGTCCCACTCGAGGATCCGACCCCCTCGCTCCCCGAGTCGATCTTCGCGCTCGGCGTGGCATCGGGCGATCCGGCCCAGGATTCCGTGGTGCTGTGGACGCGCCTGATCGGCGACGTGCCGGCAACGGTCCAACTCGTGTGGGAGGTGGCCCTCGACGAGCAATTCGGCACCTTGGTCGCCACCGGGGTGGTCGACCTCGTCGAGAGCTACGCCCATGCCGCTCATGTACTGGCGACCGGGCTCGACCCCGGGCAGAGGTACTGGTACCGCTTTCGCAGCGGCGGTCAGGTCTCGCCCGTCGGGCGAACGCGTACCCTCCCGGCTCCAGGACAGCCAACGGGGGTGTTCCGAATCGGTGTCGGCTGCTGCCAACGGCGCGACGGCGGTTACTGGTCGGCGCACCAGGATGTCGCCCGGGCCGACATCGACCTCATGATCTGGCTGGGTGACTTCATCTACAGCGAGAGCCGGTCCCGGCCGCTGGCCGGCAGGGCCCACACCGGCCCTGACCCAACGACGCTGGCCACCTACCGCGCCCGGTACGCCGACTATCGCGCCGATCCCGCCCTCCAGGCATCGAGCGCGGCCCATCCCTGGATGCTCACCTGGGACGACCACGAGGTGGCCAACGACTACGACGCAACCGTGGATCCCAAACGACGGGCGGCCGCCTTCCAGGCCTGGTGGGAACACCAGCCGACCCGGCTCGATCCTCCCGGCGACACCTTCGAGATCTACCGGTCGGCCGACATCGGCGGGCTCGGTCGTGTCATCCTCACCGACTGCCGCCAATACGCCGACGGCACGACGCTGCTCGGTGCCCAACAGCAAGCCTGGCTCGGTTCCGAGCTCGACCACGACCTTCCCTGGACGATCCTCGGCAGCTCGGTGCTGGTGGGCGGTCTGTTGGTGCCGACCCAGCGCGACCCGCTCCTGCCCTACACCTGGGATGGCTATCCCTCCGACCGGGCGTGGCTGGCCAACGAGCTGGCGCAACACCCCAATCGAATCTGCGTCTCGGGCGATCTTCACGTCGGTGCCGCCCTCGTCGTGCGAGCCGACCCTGCCGATCGTTCGCTGCCGATCGTCGCCACCGAGTTCATGGCGCCGGCCATCAGCTCGGCGCTGAGCGATGACTACACGAAGTACCTGCCACTGATTCCGCTGG
>JAHECQ010000085.1 GCA_024641625.1 Acidimicrobiales bacterium
CCAGCGAGGCGAGGATCTCGTCGGCCTTGCCGTGGGGGAGATAGGCAGTCGGCACGCCGAGGACGCGAGTCTCGGTTGTCTCGAGCGTGGTAGCGATGGATGCGCCGATTCCGCCTTCGCGCAGACCATCTTCGATGGTGACGACGAGTGAGTGGCGGGCCGCATCGGCGAGCAGCTCGGGATCGAGGGGCTTGACCACTCGAGGGTCCCACACCGTGACCGAGAGGCCCTCGGCCTCGAGCAGGTCGGCGGCCTCCTGCGCCGCCGCCAGCATCTTGCCGATGCCAATGAGACAGACATCGGTGCCCTGACGGTCGAGCCGGGCCGAGAGTCCTCGCCCGACCAGTTCATCCGGTACCGACGGGGCGGCGGTCTTGGGCCAGCGAATGCACACCGGACCATCGGTGATCTCGTAGGCGTCGAGCAGCATCTGCTGCAGTTCCTGGTAGGACGACGGGCAGAAGATGGTCATACCGGGAATCTTCGACATCAAGGCCAGATCCAGGATGCCGTGGTGGGACGGCCCATCGTTGCCGGTGATCCCGGCACGATCGAGGCAGAAGATCACCGGCTGGGCGTGTAGCCCGACGTCGAGGTTGGCTTGGTCGAACGCCCGAGTGAGGAAGGTCGAATAGAGGGCGATGACCGGGCGAAGTCCACCCATCGCCATGCCGGCGGCAGTGGTGACGGCATGTTGCTCGGCGATGCCGACGTCGAAGGCGCGGTCGGGGAATCGCTCGATGAAGGGCAACAGTCCGGTGGAGTCGGGCATCGCCGCGGTGATGGCCACGACCTCGGGGTGCTCGTCAGCCAACTTGGTGAGGGCCTCGGTGAAGGCTGCGGTGTAGCTTTCGGGCTTGAGACCACCCATGTCGTGCATGTTCTTGACGAGATCGTTCTCCGCCGGGGCATAGCCGCGTCCCTTGTTGGTGAACACGTGCAGTACCACGGGGCCCTCGAAGTGGGCGGCATTGCGAAGAGCTGTTTCGAGCTCGTCGATGTCGTGGCCGTCGAAGGGACCCATGTAGCGCACGCCGAGCGGCTCGAAGAAGGACTTCGGCTCGAGTGCTTCGCGGATGGCGGCCTTGGAGGCATTGATGCCCAGATTGGAGTACTTGCCCACGAACGGCAGGCGGCTGGTCCATCGCTCGAACCGATGCTGTCGTCGCATGTACACCGGGTTCGAACGAATCTTCACCAGGCTGTCGGAGAGCCGAGAGATCGTTGGCGCGTAGCTTCGACCATTGTCGTTCAGGATGATCGTGACGTTTCGGCCGGAGTGCCCGAGGTTGTTCAGTCCTTCGAATGCCATTCCGCCGGTCATGGAACCATCGCCCAGGATGGCAACGATGCGTCGGTCCGAGATGCCTCGGCTCTCGAACGCAGTGGCCAACCCGTGGGCATAGCCGAGCACGGTGGACGCGTGACTGTTCTCGATCCAGTCGTGCTCGGACTCGGCGCGGCTGGGGTAGCCCGACAAGCCACCCGCCTGCCGGAGGTGAGCGAAGGCTCCGGTACGACCGGTGAGCATCTTGTGGGGGTACGTCTGGTGGCCCGTGTCCCAGAGAATGATGTCCTGGGGGGAGCGAAGGACCCGGTGCAGTGCGACCGTCAGTTCGACGACACCCAGGTTCGAGCCGAGGTGGCCATCGCTCAGATGGTTGACCGTGTCGACGATGTAGGAGCGTATTTCCCGGCAGAGTTCGGCGAGTTGAGCGGGTTGGAGCTCACGAAGCGCTTCAGGAGAGTCGATCTGAGCCAGGAGGGGTGACGGAACCGGGACCATTGGGCTTCCACGCTACTCGCACTTGGCCAGGAACGAGGCCTCATCCACCAGGACTCGGACCACTTTGCCCACCGCAATCAGGCCGCGATCGTCGTGGGCCGAGACCGTGAAGTAGTAGCGGCGGCCCTTCACTTTTTCGATGGTGGCCTCGGCGCGTACGGTCCGCCCGACAGGGCTCGGGGAGACGTGGTCGAGACGTACTTCGACGCCGACCGATGTCGTGCCGGCCTCGAGTGTGGCTTCGAGGAGTTCGAACGTCGCCTGCTCGCACCAGTTGAGCAGACGCGGGGTTGCGAGCACCGACACCGAACCCGAGCCCAGCGCTGCTGCGGTGTCGGCATCGGTGACCTGATGGATGACCATCGCCGTTGCTTCGGAATTCATGGCCTCACGGTAGGCGGCATCCAACCCGATTGCGCTTGGCCGCTACCCTCGTGTCGTGGACCTTCGCGAGACCCTTGATGAAGCAACGTTGAATCGTGTGCTCGGAGCCGCCCTGGCCGGTGGCGCCGAGTTCGCCGAGATCTTCGCCGAGGATGCCGGACGTAGTTCGGTGATGTTCGACGATGGGCGAATCGAGACCTTGGCATCGTCTCGCGATGTCGGGGTCGGAATTCGCGTGATCGCAGGTGGACGCACCGGATTTGCCCACACCGCAGACCTGGGGATCGAGAGCCTCCTGCGGGCGGCCCGAGCGGCCGCCGAGGCCGCTCGGGGAGACGGATCCCCCCGAACCGTGGAGGTGACCCCCACATCGGTTCGCTCAGCGTCGGTTCGACTCGTGCCCTCCGAGATCGACAAGGCCACGAAAGTCGAACGGGTACGCCGGGCCGACCAGGTCGCCCGGGCGCAGCACCACGCCATCAGCCAGGTGAGTGTCAATTACTCCGACAACCGTCGTCGCATTCTGGTGGCCAACTCCGAGGGCCTGTTGGTCACCGACGACCAGACCCGCACGAACTTCTCGGTCAGCTGTGTTGCCAGCGGTGACGTCGGCCTCCAGACCGGCAACGAGTCCGTCGGTCACACGATCGGCTTCGAGCTGTTCGATCGCTACTCGGTCGAGGAGTTGGCAGTCAACGCGGCCGCTCGGGCGGTCACCAAACTGTCGGCTCGTCCTGCGCCGTCGGGCACTCATCGGGTGGTCATCGGCCCGGGCTCGGGTGGGGTGCTGTTCCATGAGGCCTGCGGACACGGTCTGGAAGCCGACCTCGTGCGCAAGGGTGCGTCGGCCTTCGCCGGCAAAGTGGGTGAGCTGGTTGCGTCGCCGCTGGTCACCCTGGTCGACGACGCAACGATGGACGGGGAGTGGGGTCAATTCGCCATCGACGACGAGGGTGCCCCGGCGCAACGCAACGTGTTGATCGAGAACGGGGTGCTGCTCGACTATCTGTGGGACGGCAATCGGGCTCGCGACGCAGGCCGACGGTCGTCGGGCAATGGCCGTCGTCAGACCTATCGAAGCCTGCCGATGGTCCGAATGACCAATACGTACCTGGCCGGAGGTGACCAGGATCCCTCGGACATCATCGCCTCGGTCGACCGGGGCGTGTACGTGGCGCGTCTGGGAGGCGGGCAGGTCAACACCGCATCGGGCGACTTCGTCTTCGGGATGACCGAGGCCTACCTGATCGAGGATGGCCGGCTCACGGAACCGCTCCGGGAGGGGCAACTGATCGGCAACGGACCCAAGGTGCTGCAGCTGATCGATGCGGTCGGCAATGACTTTGCCATGGGTCCCCCGGGCACGTGTGGCAAGGATGGTCAGGGCGTACCGGTGGGCGATGGCGTCCCGACGCTTCGCGTCGCCGAGATGACCATCGGTGGAACCGCAGCATGAGCGACGCCGCCACCGACATCGATCTCGATCGCCTGCTCCATCTGGCGGTCAGCATCGCCGATCGAGCCCAACCGGGGGAAGAGCTCGAGGTCGTCTGTGCCCAGAGCATCTCGACCAGCATCCGGGTCTACGAGGGGGAGGTCGAGTCGCTCACTCAGGCGGAGTCGCACGGCATCGGTGTGCGGGTGATCGTCGAGGGACGACAGGGGTTCGCCAGCGCGGGGACGCTCGATGCCGATGTCGTCGAGCAGATGGTCGTCGAAGCTCGGGACAATGCTCGTTTCGCAGAATTCGACCCTCATGCCGGCGTGGCCGAACAGGACGGTGTCGAGGCAGTCGAGATCGATCTCTGGGCCGAGGAACTCTTCGGATGGACCGTCGATCGAAAGATCGCCCTCGCCGCCGACGTCGAGCGGCGAATTCGGGCCTCCGACCCTCGCATCACCGGGGTGAGGACCTCTACCTACAGCGACAGCGCCAGCGGGTCCGCGTTGGCCAGTAGCCGAGGCATCCGAGCGGCGAGCCGTGGGACCTCCGCCGGGGTCGGAGTCCAGGCGCTGGCCGCGGACGGTGGGCAGATACAGACGGGCTCTGCCGGCGATGGCGCGAGGCATCCGGGGCTTCTCGATCTCGATGGCGTGGTGTCGCGGGCCAGCCGCCAAGCCCTGGATCTCCTTGGTGCCACCAAGCCCTCGAGTCGACGAGTCAACCTGCTACTCGATCAACGTCAGGCCTCGACCATGTTGTCGGTCATCGCCGGAACGCTCAACGGTGGCCGAGTGGTGAAGGGACGCACTCCCTTTGCCGACCGCGTCGGTGAGACCATTGCGTCTCCCTTGCTCACCATGGTCGATGATCCGACCGACCCCGAGTCACTGGGTGCGGAGTCCCACGATGGTGAGGGTCTGGCCTGCCGCCGGGTTCCTTTGATCTCCGCCGGTGTGCTCCAGGGGTTCGTCTGGGACAGCTACACGGCTCGGCGCGGCGGGACGCGCTCGACCGGTTCTGCGCAGCGGGCAGCGAGAGGGCTTCCGTCACCTGGGGTGCACGCGCTGTCGGTCGGGGCGGGTGACGCCGGCTCGCTCGACGACCTCATCGCCGGGATCGACATCGGCGTCTTCGTGTTCGGCCTGGCCGGCCTGCATTCGGGGGTCAACGCCGTGTCCGGTGACCTGTCCCTCGGCGTCGAGGGGCGCATGATTCGTGACGGGGAGCTGGCGGAACCGATCAACGAGGCGACGGTTGGCGCGACGCTGCAGCGTCTACTGCTGGACATCACCAAGGTCGGGAGCGACCGCATCCATCTGCCGAGCGGCGTCAGCACGCCGAGCATCGTCATTGCCGACGTGATGCTGTCGGGTTCCTCATGAGCGGCCGAGCGAGGCCAATGCCTTCACCCGAAGCGGTGGCCCGTCACCCCCATCTGGCTGCTGAGCGGCCGACGGGTTGGGTGCGGGTCGACATGCACAGTCACACGATGTGGTCGGGCGACTGCACCACTACTCCCGAAGAGCTGCACACAGCGGTGCTGGCGTCGGGACTCGATGTGTTGTGCATCACCGATCACAATGCGGTCGCTGGAGCCGAGCGACTGGCCGACGAGCTTCCCTGTCGGGTCATCATCGGCGAGGAACTACGAGTCGGCCAGGGTGAGATCATCGGCTTGTTCATCTCCGAACGCATTCCTGCGGGTACCCCCCTACTCGAGGCAGCTCGAATGATCCGGGACCAAGGTGGGGTGGTCTACATCCCGCACCCCTTCGATCCGATGCGCAATTGCCTGTCCGCTTCGGCCATCGACGAGCTGGTGCAGGAAGGATTGGTCGATGCTTTCGAGGTGCGAAATGCAAAGACGAGCCTCGAAAGCTTGAACCGTCAGGCTGGGGAGTACGCGGTTACCCACGGCCTGGCCGCGGGCGCCGGGAGCGATGCTCATGTTCCCGATGCCTTCGGCGCGGTGTACGTCGAGATGCCGGACTTCGACGACCCGGTGTCGTTCCTCAGCGCGCTCAGGAGTGGCCGCGTGGTGGGTCATCATTACGACAAGGCAAGGGCGTGGAGCCCCCGAATCGTGCCGTCGGTTCCTGACCATCATCCCAGGTAATCGGCCTGCGTTGGGCCGGTTGGCCTCCGCGTCCCTCTCGGTTGCGGCCGATCGGAGATCGTGCCTGCTCCCGATCGACGGCCCCTCGCGTCGAACTGACGAGGAACTCACGACCTCCATGGATGAGGTCCGGGGTCGCATCCAGGCGCGTGTGGAGCGTGGACTCAGCCGGGTGGAGCACCTGATCTCGAGCCTGGTCGACGACCCTCGGGCGACGTTGGCAACCACCGTGGTCGCGCGGTCCGACTGCGGTGGTCCAGACATCGACCGAGCGTTTGATCCTCTCCATCCAGGCCGATGCGGTGCGGGCGATCGTACGGACGGCGGACGCCGGCGGGCTCGAGCCCGACGAACTGCTTCGCCTGCTGCGACCCGACCCGCTCACTCGGTCGTGCGTCGTGATCCTGATCGATGTTGGCGCAGCAGGTGCGCAGGGGCTTCACCGCCGGCTGAGTCTGTGCCATCACGTGAGTAGAGTCGGGCGGGTGAAGATTGTTGCCGGACTGCCCAATGCCGATCTGAGAACGGTGCCCGAGTTCGTGGCCGGTGTGGAGAACGCCGGATGGGACGGCGTCACCGTGGCCGAGAATGCCCACAATCCCTTCCTCCCGTTGGCGCTGGCCGCTGTGCATTCGTCTCGTATCGAGTTGGCCACCGGCGTGGCCATCGCCTTTCCGCGAAGCCCGATGATGATGGCCAACAACGGGTGGGATCTCCAGGCTGCCTCGAGCGGGCGTTTCGTCTTGGGGATCGGATCGCAGGTGAAGGCCCACAACGAGCGGCGCTTCTCGACGCCATGGTCGGCGCCGGCGCCCCGCATGCGGGAGTACGTCCAAGCGGTCAGGGCGATCTGGCGCTCCTGGCAGACCGGCGAGCCGCTGCACTACGAGGGGGAGCACTACCACTTCACGCTCATGACTCCGAACTTCACCCCGCCGGCACTCCAGACCCCGCCTCCTCCCATCAAGATCTCGGCGGTGGGGCCGGTGATGCTCCGTCTCGGCGGCGAGGTGGCCGACGGCGTGAGTCTGCATCCGTTCTGCACCAGGGACTACGTCAACAACCAGATCCTGCCGCGTCTCGAGGAGGGTATGGCCCGAACCGGCCGGATCCGGGAGCACTTCGAGATCTCCGGGGGAGGGTTCGTCGCCACCGGGGCCACCGACGAGGAGGTGGCGGAGATGGTCGAATGGGTCCGCTATCGCATTGGCTTCTACGGGTCCACCCGGGCCTACTGGCCCGTCCTCGCCGAGCATGGGCTCGAGGACCTCGGTCAGAAGTTGAACGAGCTGTCCCGACGGGGCGAGTGGGACAAGATGGCCGGCGAGGTCGACGATGACGTCGTGCGACTCTTTGCCGCAGTTGCCCGACACGATCAGCTGACGGATGCCGTTCGGGAACGTTTCGGGGGAGTGAGCGACTCGGTCTCGTTCACCAAGCCCTTCCTGGATCCCGATCTGGTGGAGGAACTGAAGACCATTCCCACCACGTTCAGCGGCTTCGACGAGCGCGCGCCGGCGCTGGGCACGAACTAGAGCAGCGCCTCGGCGAGGCGCCGCCAGTCGTCGACCGGCAGATCGTTGGGGTCCTCGACCAGAGCCTGGATGCAGACGTGATCGGCGCCGGCATCGAGGTGGGCCTTGATGCCGGCAACGATGTGGTCGAGGTCGCCCCACAGCACGATCGCATCGACCAGTCGGTCGCTCGATCGTTCGATGTCATCGTCGGTGAACCCCAGTCGTTTGAGGTTGTTGGTGTAGTTGGGCAGGGCGAGGTACCGGGTCATGTTGGCCCGAGCGACGCGACGGGCGCGATCGGGATCGGTTTCGAGCAGAACCATCTGTTCGGGAGCCAGGAACTTGTCGGGCCCGATGGCCTCGCGGGCGATGGCCGTGTGTTCGGGGGGAGCAAAATAGGGGTGGGCTCCGTCGGCCTTCTCGGCCGACAGGGCGAGCATCTTCGGCCCGAGAGCCGCCAGCACCCGAGGTGGGCGTTCGGACGGACCCTGGCCGGTGAACGGCGAGGCGTCCATGGCATCGAGGTAGTCCGCCATGTCCCTCAGCGGGCGGGAATAGTCGAGGCCACGAACACCTTCGACCATGGGCGCATGGCTGACGCCGAGTCCGAGCAGAAAGCGTCCGGGGAACGCTTCGGCCAGTGTTCGAACGCCGGCGTTCATGGTGAGTGGATGCCGGGCGTAGGTTTGGGCGATGCCGGTGGCCACAGCCATCCGTTCGCAGGCGTCGAGCCACAGCGCTGCGGTGATGAGTGGGTCACGTCCCGTGGACTCGGGCCGCCACAAGGCTCCCCAACCCAACGAGTCGAGTTCGGCGACGACGTCCTTGACCTTCGGCGTGGGGTGGAGGTCGAGCAGCGCCGTCCAGATGCCGTAGGTGCCGATGTCGATTCGATGCGCGGTCATGGGGGATGACGCTACCGGGTCGATCGCCGGCGATCGAACGGGCGATTCTCGACACGAATCTGGCCAGGCGAGTCCGGACATCTGAATCAAGGCAGGACGATCACTTCGACCGTGCCGGTTGCCAGATGTTCGAGCACCGAACGTACCGCAGGAGCATCGATGGCGACGGTGATGCCGGCGTCATCCAAGGCAACGACCTGTCCCGAGGTGATCTGCACTGCCTCGACGGTGGTGAACGGCGAGGTATCGGACGAAACGTCGATGCCCCCGGTCACGCCGACACCGAACAGGGCCACAGGGTCGCCCACGGCGACCGGGGGTGGAGCCAGTGGGAGTGGCAACGTCAACGCTCGTTGGTCGGGTGCGAGTCCGAAGTTTCCCGCGCCGAGCCTGAACATCGAGATCGCCTCGCCCTCGGCGATGGGAGATCGAACGACCTGCCCGAGCACTTCGACCCCCGATCCTGTCGATCCCGGTGGTACCAGGCCCCTCGGCCAGTGAATGACGGCGATCTGGTCCGACGAAACGACCTGTCCCGGCCGAAGATCCCTGGTGGCCACGATCACCGGTTCGGTGGGCCCGAGGTCCGCGGTCAAGCGTCGGCTCTCGCCGACGGTTCGCGCAACGAAGACGCCGAGGGCGAGCAGTCCGATCATGCTCAGGAGGGAACGACGATCCCAGCGACCTCGAAGATGGATGACGAGTCGGGCGAGCACGATCGACGCTCGGTCGGTCAGGGACTCGTGCGCCGATCGTGGGTCTTCCGGCGGGTGTCCGCTGAGGTCGGCGCGCAACTGTGGTCTTCCCATGATGGCTTCCTCACCTCGCGGCCCGGCTCAGGGCCGGCATCGAGAGTTCGGGGGGAAGGACTGCGCCGGAGGGAAGGAAGTGGGAGAGCGCGCCCGGCGGTGGCGGTGTTCTCGCCGCTCAGGGCGAGAACACTTGGGAGCGGGCAGACTCGTCAGTCCGCGGGGGTCTTGCTCGGGGTCTTCGTCGTGTCCGCCTTGGTGGAGGACACAGTGCCGGTGTCGCTGCTCGAGGATGAGGGCGATGACGAGGACTCGCTCGAGCTGCTCTCGCTCGTCGATGACGAACTCGATTTGCCGCCCTTGCGGGAGTCGTTCTTGTAGAACCCGGTTCCCTTGAAGGCGATACCGGGAGCGTGAAAGACCTTCTTCACCGGATGCTTGTTCTTGGGGTGGGTTTCGTCGGCGCCGGCGATGGTCGTCAAGGCCTTGTCCTTGATGGACTGTTCGACCTCGAAGCGCTCATCGCAGATGGTGCATTTGTATTCGTAGATGGGCATCGTCGTCACTGAACCGGTAGATGAACGGAGGGACCTTCGGTCCGAGGGTCGAGCCTACCGTGAGATCGCGCCGGCGAACCTCGACGCAGTATGCCGGGTCGGGTGCCGTCCTCGACGTCGACACTGATCGGTTCGCATCGCGGCGGCCACGCTCGTGACCCCCGCGGTACCGTGGAGGCGGTGAATGCACGCTCGAGACCACCATCCGACGAGTTGTCGACTCCCACTGCGGGCAAGAATCCGACTGTTCCCAAGCACACTGTCCGCGTGAACCCCACGGTGCGCAAGGCGGTCATACCGGCGGCGGGCCTCGGCACGCGTTTCCTCCCGTACACCAAGGCCGTGCCGAAGGAGATGTTGCCGATCGTCGATCAGCCGGTCATCCAGTACGTGATCGAAGAAGCGGTCAACTCCGGCATCGACGACATCTTGATCATCACGTCTCGTCACAAGAAGGTGATGGAGGACCACTTCGATCGATTCCCGGAACTCGAAGCGGCGCTGCTCGACATGGGGAAGGTGGACGAAGCCGAGCAGGTTCGCCGGCTGAGCGACCTCGCCGACATTCACTTCGTTCGCCAGGGCGAGGCGCTGGGGCTCGGTCACGCCATCGGCAGAGCTCGTTCCCACGTGGGCGACGCGCCGTTCCTCGTCCTGCTCGGGGACGACATCATGCACGAGCGGGCCGGCGTCCTCCCCGGCTTGTTGCGGGCCCACGAGCGCACGGGGGAGTCGGCCGTGGCCCTCATGACCACCGACGATCCGTCGAGCTATGGCTGCGCCGCCGTCCAGCCGACCGACGACGACACCTTGGTCCGCATCACCGGCCTCGTCGAGAAACCCGATCCCGAGGACGCCCCCTCCAACCTGGCGATCATGGGTCGTTACCTGTTCACGCCGACGATCTTCGAGGAGATCGAGCGAACCGAGCCCGGGGTCGGTGGTGAGATCCAGATCACCGACGCCATGGTTCGACTGCTCGAGCGTGAATCGCTGCACGGCTTCGTCTTCGGGGAGGGAAGGTTCGATACCGGCAAGAAGGCCGACTACCTGCGTTGCGTGGTGGAGATGGCCCTCGAACGTGACGATCTCGGCCCGGCGATGCGGGCCATCATTGCCGACGTGGCTCGGCGGGAGAACCTGCTCGGATGATTCCTCTCGAACAAGCCCAGGCTCGAGTCCTGGGCGACATCACCGTGCTCGACGTGGTCGAAGTCGATCTACGCGATGCCCGTGGCCTGGTGCTGGCCGAACCGATCTCGACGATGGAACCCATTCCGCCGTTCGACAACACCGGCATGGACGGCTTCGCCGTGCGAGCGGCGGACACCGTCGGGGCGAGTGAGACTGCGCCTCGCACCTTGCCCGTCGTGGCCACGATCGCGGCAGGTTCAGTGGCACCCCGGCCGCTCAGAGCAGGCGAGGCCATGCGGATCATGACCGGCGCTCCCATTCCCGCAGGAGCTGATGCGGTGATCATGGTGGAACTCACCCGCGTGCAGGCCGAGCGGGTCGACGTGCTGGCTGAAGTCCCGGTGGGGAACCACATTCGACCGGCGGGGGACGATCTGGCCGCGGGAATCGTCGTCTTCCAACCCGGCGTCACCTTGTCTCCCGGGCATCTCGGGATTCTGGCGAGTGTCGGGCGTCAGCGTGTCCTGGTTCACAAGCGTCCGAGGGTGGGTGTGTTCTCGACCGGCGACGAGTTGATCGTCGGTCCTCAGCTCCTGGCACCGGGCCAGATCCGCGACTCCAACCGACCGACGCTGTTGGCCCTGGTCGACGAGGCCGGCTTCGAGGGAGTCGATCTCGGTCTCCTGCCCGATGACGAGTCGGTGATCGAGGCCGCCCTGGTCGATGCTGTCGGGTCGGTGGATGCCTTGGTCACCTCTGGCGGCGTGAGCATGGGTGACTTCGACTTCATCAAACGGGTACTCGGGCGTCTGGGCGAGATGAATTGGATGCAGGTCGCCATCAAACCGGCGAAGCCGCTGGCCTTCGGTCTGCTTTCGGGCACGCCCATCTTCGGGCTTCCGGGCAATCCGGTCAGTGTCATGGTCAGCTTCGAGCTCTTCGCCCGTCCGGCGTTGCGCAAGATGATGGGTCGGCCCGATCTGCATCGTCCCCAGGTATTGGCCATGGCCGATGAGCCGCTGCGCCGCAGCCCGGATGGAAAGATCCAGTTCGCCCGGGTCGTGCTGCGGCAGGAGGCCGATGGTGGCTGGCGGGTTCGTTCAGCCGGAGGGCAGGGCTCCCATCAGCTCAGT
>JAHECQ010000508.1 GCA_024641625.1 Acidimicrobiales bacterium
CTCGCGCCGGGCGGCGACCCGACTGTGGCCGAAACGATGCCCGCGGTGGTCGTCGCTGCGGACGAGGCGCTGTCGGTGTACGCCGCCGATCAAGCCGCGTATCGGGCATGCGCATTGATCGAGCCGATCCCAACATGTCCCTAGTCACGGCCCCTCTAAAGCGCTCCACGACGGCGAACTCGGGGAGTTTCGCTGCGAAGGACGTTGTTCCCCTGCAGGACGACTTCGCTTGGCACGGGTCTCTGAACCAGCGAAGCGGTGTCCCTCGACAGTGCCATGGCGGACATGTCGATCGGTTGGATGGGCAACCAGGGGTCTTAACTATCGAAGTTCGATACATCATAGTTCGATTATGAGTAGCCGATCGAAACGACAGAAGTCGCTGCCGGCCGCGTCGTTGTATGTGGTGTTGGCGTTGCTCGACGGTGAGTTGCACGGGTACGCCGTGATGCAGCGGGTGATGGAGTTGAGCGACGGCGCAGTGAAGATGGGGCCGGGCACGCTGTTCACCGACACCGCTGACCAGTTCGCTGAGCGTTCACCAGGCTTCTACCTCAACTCGATCAGCACCTACGCTGTCCTTCCCGGCGCGATCATCATCGCAACGTGAGTCCTGTCCAACGTCTGAAACGCCCACGGGCGTGCGACTCAATGACACGAGTGACCACCATGAAGAAACAGCTCCCCCAACAGCCGGTCGATGAAGCAACCGAGCGGCTCGCAGGCTCAGGAACCTCCATCGGCACCGCGTTGCCGAGCGAGAGTCCACCCCGGAACTTCGGTCAGGAGTTCTGGACCCGATTCCGGGTAATGGTTTTCGCTGGCCTCGTGGTCGGCGTTCCTGTAATCGGACTGGGAAGTCGACTGGTCATGTTCGTTCTGCGTCTCACCTCGCCCGAGAGTGTCGTTGGCGCGACGAGCGACGACGGCTTCACGATCGGCGATTTCACTCTCGGAGGTACCTACAACCTCATGATGATGGGGATGGGTCTGGGGGTGCTGGGCGCCGCTGCCTACCTGGTCGTCAAGCCGTTGCTCTTCGGGCCCTCCTGGTTTCGTCGAGTGGCGACTGGCATCGGAGCTGGTCTCGTGGTGGCCCCTATCGTCATCAACGCTGATGGAGCCGACTTCGTCATCCTGGAACCGACGTGGCTCGCGATTGGCCTGTTCGTCGCACTTCCGATCGTGTTCGGCATCGCGATCGGGCCCGTCGTCGATCTGATTGCCGACCGCGAGTCTGCTACGACCGCCAGAAGTCGTTCCTGGATACTCCCGATTGTCGCGCTGACTGCGTTTCCGTTGAGCTGGTTCGTCGTCGTGTGGGTGGCAGCGGGGTTGGCGGTCTGCCTCGCCCTCCGGGGGACGTCGCTCGCCCGGGGGATCAGGACACCCGCAGGGCACCTCGTTGGTCAGGTGGTCATCGTGGCGATCGCCGGCCTCGGCCTCTCGGCCCTCCTCAACGACATCAATGCAATCGTCTAACCACGCTCGGGGAGCAGGATTCCTACGGGCGAGCGAGCACGACGACGTGTGGCTACCGAATACTCGGCCGTGGGGTTTGACCTGGGACGATGTGGCCGCCATCACACTCGCCCTCAAAACACCTGCTCGACGCAGGCGGCTCGAGATGCGACCGGCTGAGGCAACCATGGCCGACGTGACTGACCCGACTGGCTCGAGAGAATCGACCTTGGCCGCACTACTTCAGATGGCTGCTCGTCGTCGGTTTCCTCAACGCGCCTGATCGGTCAGGGGGTGGAGCTGAGAGCTCTGGAGCACCAGTGGCGATCGCTGGGAGCGCCGCCGCCCTTACCGATCGCTTGTCGACTCGATCCGGCCCGACGACCTGTTCCTCGCCGGCGCGCTTTTGACGTGCTCCTCGCTGCGTCCGAATCACGGGGAGCCCCAAGAGTGGCGACGCGATCTTCGGGAGCCATCATCTATGTCGAGACTTGACATAGTATGGCGAAGGTCGACATAATGGTCGGATGGATGATGACCGGGATGTCGAGAGCTTCCTGCCGTTGCCGGCATCGGTGATGCACATCGTGGTGGCGCTCGCCGACGGCGAAAAGCACGGCTACGCGATCATGCGCGATGTCTCGGAGCTGAGCGGCGGGGCGGTCAAGATGGGATCGGGCACCCTGTACGGGTCGATCAAGCGGATGCTGGACCAGGGACTCATCGAGGAAACTGACGAGCGACCCGATCCTGGGCTCGATGATCAGCGGCGGCGGTACTACCGGCTCACCCCGTTGGGACACCGGGTGGGCGCCGCCGAGCAGCAGCGTCTCGTTGCGCTGGTAGGAGCGGCCCGCTCCCGTCAACTCGGTCTGGCGTTCGGGGGCGGGTGATGAGTCCGCTGGCTCGGCGCCTGTACCGGCTGGTGTTGCGGGCCTATCCGAAGGATTTTCGCCGTTCGTACGGCGAGGACATGTTGCAGACCGTCATCGACCGGCACCGCCACGACGGCTGGTCGTGGTCGCAGCTCATGGCACGAGAGTTCTTCGACGCGATACGGGTCGCGCCGCTGATGAGATGGGAGTCTCCAATGAACCGAATCGTCATCATCGGGTCGGCCGCTGCGGTGGCCTTGCTGGCAGCGGTGGCAATCAGTCCCGTCGCCCTGGTTCCCTTGGCGGTGGTGGCGATCGCCGCGGTGCTGTGGTGGGCCCGCCAGGACCGTCCGATCGGACCGGCTGGCCCGGCCCGCCGGTGGTCTCGATGGCTCGCGGCCGGAGTCGTCACGCTCGTCGTCGGAGTGGCCATTCCTGCGATCGACGGCGGTGAACTCGGCGACGGATGGTGGGCCGTGTTCGCGCTCGCCCTGCTCACCGGAACGGCGATGACGCTCACCGGTGTGTTCCTCGCCCTGAACCAGCAGACGCGACCGCCCCAGCAACCAGCCCACTGACCGACCGCCCAGCCTCCGACCCGGCCCTGGTCGACCGCAGGCTCCGTTCTGCTGGTCACCAGAACCTGTGGGGCCGACTATTGCGTCGTCGCTGCGAAACGAGATCCGGGTTACCCTCGGTCGATGCGGCCCCTGCGCGCTCCTGCGATCATGCTCGGCGCTTCACACCTCGTTGCGATCGCACTACTCGGCCCGCTGCTCGGCAGCACGG
>JAHECQ010000086.1 GCA_024641625.1 Acidimicrobiales bacterium
CGGCCGTCGAACAGCTCCGCACGCTCGGCCGGCAGGTCGACGTGCCGGTCTTCAGCGAGGCCACCGACCCGGTGTCGGCGGCCAGGGCCGCCTTGGAGGAGGCCAAGCGGACGGGTCGCGACGTCGTGATCGTCGACACCGCCGGTCGCCTGGCCATCGACGAGGAGCTGATGGAACAGGTCCGTCAGATCTCCCAGGCCGTGAGCCCGGACTACACCTTCCTCGTCGTGGACGCCATGACCGGCCAGGACGCGGTCACGGTGGCCGAGGCGTTCCACGAGAAGCTCGAGCTCGACGCCGTCATCCTCACCAAGCTCGACGGCGACGCTCGCGGCGGCGCCGCGCTGTCGGTGAAGGAAGTGGTGGGTCGCCCCATTGCCTTCGCTGCCACCGGCGAGAAGCTGGACGACTTCGAGCTGTTCCATCCCGATCGGATGGCCAGCCGCATTCTGGGGATGGGCGACATGCTCACCCTCATCGAGAAGGCCGAGCGCACGTTCGAAAAGGACGAGGCCGAGGCGGCTGCCGAGGCGCTGCTCGAAGGGCGCTTCACGCTCGATGACTTCCTCGAGCAGATGCAGCAGCTCAAGAAGATGGGTCCACTCAGCGGCCTGATCGGGATGTTGCCGGGCTTGCCCAAGGAGATGCGGGACGTTCAGGTCGACGACGGCGAGCTCGGTCGGGTCGAAGCCATCATCAGGTCGATGACCGTGCTCGAGCGCGCCCAACCCGAGACGATCGATGCCTCGCGTCGCGACCGTATCGCCAAGGGCTCGGGGACGAATCCGAATCAGGTGGCGCTCCTGGTGCGTCAGTTCTCCGAGATGCAGAAGATGATGAAGCGGCTCGGTGGGCTGGGGACCAAGAAGGCCAAGAAGGGCCGCAAGGCCCAGAAGCAGCAGCCCAAGGGACACAAGAAGGGTCACGGCGGCGGGCGGGTCACCCCGAAGAATACGGCCCGCATCAGCGACGGCGGCAAGGCTCGCAAGACGCCGTTGATGCTTCCCGGGCTCGATCGACTGGACAAGGACGATCTCGAGAAGTTGGCCGGCGACCTCGACGATCTCGGCCTGTGACCCCGAAGCTCGACGGTAGCGCCGGTGGAGGCTCGCCGGAACCGAGGTAGCGCCGGTGGAGGCTCGCCGGAACCGAGGTAACGCCGGTGGAGGCTCGCCGGAACCGAGGTAACGTTGTCGGTCGCCCGATGGTGGGTGAACAGGCCCCTTGGGGGTGGACAGAGAAGAGAGACGCTCGTGGCAGTACGACTCCGCCTGATGCGGATGGGAAAGAAGAAGCAGCCGACCTACCGCATCGTCGCCGCCGATGCCCGGGCCCCGCGTGATGGCCGCTTCATCGAGATCGTGGGTACCTACAACCCCCGGACCGAACCTTCCGAAATCAAGATCGACAACGCCAAGGCCGTCGGATGGTTGCGCAATGGCGCCCAGCCGAGTGACCGGGTGAAGAAGCTGCTGGAGATCTCGGGCGCCTGGTCGGCGTTCGAGGACGGCAAGACGCCCGATGAGCTCGTCGCTGCGGCCGCCGCCGCCGCCCCGGCCGGAGACGCCTCGTGAGCGATCAGCTCGCACCAACCGCAGAGGCGGTCTTGCTGTTCCTGTGCAGGTCGGTCGTCGCCTCCCCCGACGCTGTTTCGATCGAGGCCTCGGCCGTCGATGATGCACGCGTGCGATTCGATGTCACCGTCGATCCCGACGACATGGGCCGCGTGATCGGTCGACGCGGCAAGGTGGCCTCGGCCATTCGCACCGTTGTCGGTGCGGCCGGCGCCAAGGACGGTGTGACGACCGAGGTCGAGTTCGTCGAGTGACCCCGCTCCCGGACGGTCTCGATGTTCTCGAGGTCGGGCGGGTGGCTCGGGCTCACGGTGTGCGGGGGGAGCTTCTGCTCGCGTTCAGTACCGATCTGGTTGCGGAGCGAACGACTCCGGGTGCTGTGCTCTACATCGATGGAGCGTCCTTCGTGGTCGAATCGGCCCGGCCGCACAAACAGCACCAACTGGTTTGGCTGGCCGGTGTGAGGAGTCGTGAACAGGCCGACGCGCTCAGGGGCAAGGCCATCTTCGCCGAGCGCCTCGATGATCCCGACATCGTCTTCGTGCACGACGTCATCGGTCGCCGACTGGTCGATCAACACGGCATCGACCACGGCCCAATTGTGGCGGTCATCGACAATCCGGCTTCTGACCTGATGGAGTTGGAGAACCGGCGCCTCGTGCCCTTCGCCTTCCTGGTTCGCCTCGAGGGCGAGACCGTCTTGGTCGACGTCCCGCTCGGGCTGTTGGAGGACTGAGCAGTGCCGCGACTGCGGATCGACGTCCTCACCATCTTCCCGGAACTCATCGAGCAGTTCGCGGCCACCAGTGTGATCGGTCGAGGACAGCGAGAGGGTCTGCTGGCGGTTCGGGCCATCGATCTCCGGGAGGCAACCACGGACCGGCACCGGACGGTCGACGACACGCCGTTCGGGGGCGGCGCCGGCATGGTGATGAAACCCGAACCCATCTTCGACACCGTCGAGCGCCGGAACGTGCAACGCCCGGTGCTCTATCTCTCACCGGCGGGTCGAGTGCTCGATCAGGCGTACGCAGGGGAGTTGGCGCAACTGGATGGTTTCACGCTGCTGTGCGGCCGGTATGAAGGGATCGACGAGCGAGTGCGGCAGCATCTGATCGACGCCGAGTTGTCCATCGGTGACTTCGTGCTGGCCGGTGGAGAAGCGGCGGCCCTGGTGGTGATCGAGGCTGTCGGTCGCTTGGTGCCCGGGGTGCTGGGCAATGCCGAGTCGCCGGTCGAGGAATCCTTTGCCGACGGTCTGCTCGAATACCCGCAGTACACCCGGCCGGCGGAGTACCGCGGGTGGGCCGTGCCGGAGGTGCTGACGTCGGGCAATCACGCGCTGGTCGCCCGGTGGCGACGGGCGCAGGCGTTGGCCGGCACCTTGGAGCGACGCCCCGATCTGATCCGTGCTCGTGGGGGACTGAGCGCCGAGGATCGTTCGCTACTGGTTGAATTCGGCCTCGGCTCCATTAGCCTCTGAGGGCTGGCTGCACGGCTCCTTGGCCGTTCGATGTGTCCGGCCTCACTCTCAGGAAACCATCATGAACCTCACCGATGTCGTTGAACAATCACAGCTGCGCGATGACGTACCCGACTTCGCTCCGGGCGACAGCCTGAAGGTGCACGTCAAGGTCGTCGAAGGTAACCGTGAGCGTGTCCAGGTCTTCCAGGGCGTGGTCATCGCTCGCCGTGGCGCCTCGGTGCGCGAGACCTTCACGGTTCGCAAGCTCAGCTTCGGTGTGGGTGTCGAGCGCACCTTCCCCCTGCATTCACCCATCATCGACAAGATCGAGGTGGTGACGCGTGGTGACGTTCGCCGAGCAAAGCTCTATTACCTGCGTGACCGCGTGGGCAAGGCCGCCAAGGTCAAGGAGAAGCGCTACACCTGAACCCAGTCGGTGCCCCGGGCCGGCAACGGTCCGATTTCGCGGCACTGCCGGGAACCCGCTGTGGTGAGTGGCCGTCTCGAGCTGGGTCGCCGCGGCGAGGACGCCGCAGCTGCGCACTATGAGGCACGTGGCTTCACCGTTGAGCGCAATTGGCGCAGTCGGCGCGGCGAGATCGACCTCGTGTGCACCAAGGCGGGGTTGGCGGTCTTCGCCGAGGTGAAGACCCGCTCGTCGGCGCGATTCGGATCCGGTGTGGAAGCGGTCGATCGACGCAAGCAACAGCGAATCCACGCATTGGCGGCCCAATGGTTGGCCCAACAGCCGCAACGATTCGCCGAGCTTCGCTTTGATGTGGTCGATGTCGACGCACGTGGACATCTGCAGGTCTTCGAGAGTTGCTTCTAGCTCGATATCGCCGGGTCCATCACCCAGAGCGACCCGACGGCTACAGTGAGCTGCACTGTGGCTACAACCAATCGGAAACCTGTGCGTTCCGGTCGAGGGGCTGCGGGCGGTCGATCGGGTTCTCGTCCCCAGAAGACGAGGTCTTCAGCGCGCCCTCGGAACGCGGCGCGGCGTGACCACCGCCAGACACAACGTGAGGTGCAGGGCATCATCGTCCTGGTCTTCGCGCTGCTCCTCGCCTTGTCCCTGTACACGTCGGCCATCGGTGTCGTCGGTCGTCTGCTCGACGACCTCACGGCCAGAGGGCTGGGCCTGGGTCGGTACGTGTTACCGGTGGGGCTTGCCGCCCTTGGTTGGCAACGCCTTCGTCCGCCGGCAGCTCGACGCAACATGGCGCGTCTTCGTGGCGAGATCGTGGCCTGGACATTGTTCGTGTTGGCGGTCCTGTGTGTGTTGGATCTGGTTGGTGGCCGGCCGGGGTGGGGTTCACCGCTGCCCGAACTGGCCGGCGCCGGGGGGTGGGCCGGGGTGTGGATCGGTGGCTCGATCGAGCGCTATCTCGGCTATTGGGGCGAGATCATCATCACCGCCGCCCTGTTGGTGATCGCCCTCGTCATGCTGACGAGTCTGTCGGCCGGAAATGCCGCCGAGGCCGTGTCGGTGCAGGGCGTCCGGCTTCGGGATTGGCTGGCTGACACCGTGCGCGGCAGCCTTCGCCAAGGCACACCACAACCAACGACCGGCGCGGCCGACAGCAGCACGCCCGGTGTGCTGCTCGACCTCGAACTTCCGGGTGATGCCAAAGCCGCCAAGCGTGGCCCGAAGGCGAAGAAGTCCGACACTCCCGAGCGTCCAGAAGGCTTCGACCTGGCCGGCGGCGCCGATCCGTTTGCGGATGCGGCCTACATCGACCTCCGCAACGACGTCGACGCTCCGACGCTCCACGACATCCCCGATTCCGAGCTCGAGCCCACCGATGCGGGCCGTGGCGACCACGATCGCTCGGTCGATCCCGAGTCGACGCTCGGCGCGCCCGATGCGGCCGTGTTGACTCGCTGGAACGATCCGGCCCCACCGCCGTTCATCGACATCCCGGTGCCCGCGCAAGTCGATCCGCTGGCCATGATGACCCCGCTGCCGGGGGCCGGCGCCTGGACACTGCCGCCGATGGATCTGCTCGGCCGGAGCGAGGGTCAGGACATCGATCGTGCATCGGTCGAGAAGACCGGTCGACAACTCGAACATGCCCTGGCCGAGCACGGCGTCGAGACCCGCCTGATCGGTGTGGTGGTCGGCCCGACGGTCAGTCGGTTCGAGCTCGAGCTCGGCCCGGGGGTCAAGGTCAACCGTGTCACCTCGCTCCACAAGGACATCGCCTACGCGATGGCCACGCCCGATGTGCGTATTCTTGCTCCCATCCCGGGCAAGCAGGCCATCGGGGTCGAGGTGCCGAACGTTCGCCGTCAGATCATCACCGTCGGCGATCTCCTCTACTCCGAGGAGGCGGCCCGGGCCACGCATCCTCTCGAGGTGACCCTCGGACGCGACATCACCGGCAAGACCGTCATGGCCAATCTGGCCAAGATGCCTCACCTGCTCGTCGCCGGGCAGACGGGTTCGGGTAAGTCGAGCTGCATCAACTCGATGCTCACCTCGCTGCTCATGCGCACCACGCCCGAACAGGTACGGCTCATCCTGGTCGATCCCAAGCGAGTCGAGCTCACCCAGTACGAACGCCTGCCGCACCTGCTGACCGAGGTCGTCACCGATCCCAAGAAGGCCGCCAATGCGCTGGCCTGGGGTGTACGGGAGATGGAGCGGCGCTACGACCTGCTGAGCGAGATCGGCGTCCGCGACATCGATGGTTTCAACAAGGCTGTGGTCGAAGGCCGCATCCCTCCCCGGATGGGCCCCGATGGCGAGCTCGTCGATGTCCACAAGCTCAGCTACATCGTGATCGTGCTCGACGAGTTGGCCGATCTCATGATGGTGGCTGCCCGAGACGTCGAGGAGTCGATCTGCCGCATCGCGCAGAAGGCGCGTGCGGTCGGCATCCACTTGGTGATCGCCACGCAGCGCCCGTCCACCAATGTCATCACCGGCCTCATCAAGGCCAATGTTCCTGCACGGCTGGCGTTCGCCGTCTCGAGCCTCACCGACTCACGCGTGATCCTCGATCAGTCGGGGGCGGAGCGCCTGGTCGGCCGCGGTGACGGTCTGTTGCTCGATGGCACCACCAGCACTGCGGCTCGGTTCCAGGGTGCGTGGGTGACCGAGGAGGAAGTCAGCGCAATCGTCGAGTACTGGATCGCCCAGGCGCCGGAGATCGTGTTCGACAGTCGTGTCCAGGGTGAGGAAGTCAGCGAGGCCGCCGCCGCGCTGCCCGGAGGCACCACTGGTGACGAGGATGACGACGAGTTGTTGCTGCAAGCCATGGAGCTCGTCGTCCGCTCTCAGCTCGGCTCGACGTCGATGCTCCAACGCAAGCTACGCGTCGGATTCGCCCGGGCCGGACGCTTGATGGATCTCCTGGAGGAACGCGGCGTTGTCGGCCCATCGCTGGGTTCCAAGGCCCGAGAGGTCCAGATGAGCGCGCAGGATCTCGACGCCGGCAACTGGCCGCCGGCCATGCGTGGCGGGGCCGGTAGCGCCCCGACCTCGGGCGGCGAGTCATCGGTGAACCGGTCGATCCCGACCCAGGGGGTCGGCAGCCAGCAGCCGATGATGCCCCAGCCCGTTCGTTCCCAATCAGCGCCGCGAGTGCCGGTCGCGCCACCATCGGCTCCGATCGATCGAACGCCCGCTCCCGCTCTGCCCGAGCCGGTATCCGACGCCTTCGACCTCGACGCGGTGGATCTCGGCGATTCCCCCGAGGATGGCGGATGGCAGGGGGACGACGACGCCTTCGGATCGGATTTCGATCCCGCGTTGGCCCCCCCACCCGGGTACCGCCGGCCGGAGTGAGCGAAGCGGGGTCCCCGCATCGCCAAAACGTCTGCGCTGCCAGCGCAGCTGACAAGTCGGGTTAGCCTGGCCGGGTGCAACGTCAGTTCTGGGTCGAGACCCTCGGATGCCCGAAGAACCAGGTCGACTCCGACAAGTTGGTCGGCACCCTGCTCGCCGACGGCATGACCCGTGCCCTCGATCCGGGCGAAGCCGATGTGGTGGTCGTGAACACCTGCGCCTTCATCGAACAGGCTCGCCAGGAGTCCGTCGACACCATTCTCTCGTTCGACGACCTTCGCAAGAACGGTTCGAAGCTGGTGGTGACCGGCTGCCTGGCCGAGCGCTATGGCGATGAACTCGCCGAGTCGCTGCCCGAGATCGATCAGGTCGCCGGTTTCGGCGTACCGGTCACCCTCACCAAGCGCCCGGGTTCGAAGTTCGACCTGCTCGAGCTGCCTCGGCCTCCGGCGCAAGCGCCGTGGGCCTATGTGAAGGTGGCCGAGGGCTGCGACCGCAACTGCGGGTTCTGCGCCATTCCCAGTTTCCGGGGCAAGCAGCGCAGTCGTTCGATCACATCGATTCTAGACGAGATCGAACAGTTGGCGGTGCGTGAGGTCGTGCTGGTCGCCCAGGATCTGGCTTCCTTCGGCCGCGATCAGGGGCAGGGCGAACGTCAGATCGTCGAACTGGTCCAACAGGCGGCGACGAAGGCCGACTGGGTGCGCCTGCTCTACCTCTATCCCTCCGATCTGACCGACCCCCTGATCGAGACGATCCTGGCCACCGGCGTGCCCTATTTCGATTTGTCCCTCCAACACGTTTCCCGCCCGCATCTGCGTCGGATGAGACGATGGGGTGACGGCGAGCTCTTCCTCGAGCGGATCCGCCACATCAGAAGCGCAGAGCCTGCCGCCACCTTCCGGTCGAACTTCATCGTCGGGTACCCGGGCGAGACCGAGACCGACCACGACGAGCTCCTGTCGTTCGTGGCCCAAGCCCGCCTGGATTGGTGCGGCTTCTTCCCCTATTCGCCCGAAGAGGGAACCTACGCGATGGGACTCGAGGGGACCGTGCCCGCGGGACTCGTCGCCGAACGGATGGGTGAACTCGGTCAACTCCAGGATCGCATCACGTCCGAATCACGCGATGCGTTGATCGGCGCGACCATCGAGGTGCTGGTCGACCGGCCCGGCGAGGCCCGTTCCTTCCGAGAAGCACCCGAGATCGATGGCATCGTCAACGTCCCCGCCGACCTGGAGGTGGGGGAGTTCGCCTCGGTGACGGTGGTCGAGGCCACGGGCCCCGATGTCATGGCGGTCCGGGCGTGATGGTCGGTCGCTCCATGGCCTCGGAGTCAACCCCCGGTCGGTCGTCGTGACGGGAACGGTCGATCTCATCGGACGATCGCGCTACGCGCTGGCCGCCAATGGGCTGACCATCAGCCGGTTCCTCCTGTCGCCGGTGCTCGCCTTGTTGATTCTGGAGAAGAACCCCTGGTGGTTGACGTTCTGGCTGGGGTGGGCGCTCGGTGCCACCGATCTCTTCGATGGCCGCCTGGCCCGGCATGCAGAACCGACGCGCTTCGGGGCGTTCTTCGATCCACTGGCCGACAAGCTCGTCGTGCTACTCGCCGGCTTTGCGCTCGTCTCCATCGATCGGTTCGCGCTGTTGCCCATGCTGCTGATCACCATTCGTGAAGTCGGCATCATGGTGTACCGCTCCTACTGGGGCCGGCGCGGTCTGTCGATCCCGGCGCGCACATCGGCCAAGTACAAGACCTTCGTGCAGGGCATCGCCATTGCGGCCGCGATGTGCCCGGCGCTCGATTCGGCCTTGTGGGTCGCCGACGTCCTGTTGTGGCTGGCGGTGTTGTTCACCATCGTGACTGCGGTCCAGTACCTGATCGACGGCAGCGATGCCCTCCGCACCGGTGGTTCCAGATGACTCCGGATCAGCACCGCACCGGCACCCGAGCGTTGGTAGCACCGAGAAAGCAGATGACATGAGAGTCGAAGTTGTGGCTGTGGGCACCGAGCTGCTGTTGGGGCAGATCGTCGATACGAATTCCTCGTGGATCGGCGAGCAACTCGCCGCGGTCGGACTGGATTCCCATTATCAAACCAAGGTCGGGGACAATCCCGCTCGCATCCGGGAGGTCATGGAGCAGGCACTTCGCCGCAGCGACGCGGTCATCTGCTGTGGTGGCCTCGGCCCCACCCAGGATGATCTGACGCGCGAGGTGATTGCGGAGATGCTCGGCGCCGAACTCGTCCTGGACGAGACGATTGCCGATCGCATTCGGGCGATGTTCGCCAGCCGAGGGCGGGAGATGACAGCCAACAACCTGCGACAGGCCATGGTTCCGACGGGTTGCACCACCTTGGCGCAACAGCCCGGGACAGCCCCGGGACTTCGCTGTCCCATCGTCGTCGATGGCGTCGAGAAGGTCATCTATGCCGTGCCCGGAGTGCCCTACGAGATGCGGGAGATGGTCGAGGGGTCGATTCTCGGTGATTTGGTGGCGCGATCGGGTGAGCCGGCGGTGATTCGCAGTCGGGTGCTGCGGACGTGGGGATCGTCGGAGTCGGCGTTGGCCGAGACCTTGGCCGGGCGGATCGAGGAGCTCGACCAGATCGGCAATCCCACCCTGGCCTTCTTGGCCAGTGGGGTCGAGGGCATCAAGGTTCGCATCACCGCCAAGGCGGGGGACGAGCTGTCGGCCATGGCTGCATTGGATGCCGAGGAAACGGTGTTGTTGCCGCTCATCGGCCACCTCGTGTTCGCCCGCGACGACGACAACATGGAAACCGTCGTGCTTCGACTGCTGGCCGAGCGGGGGTTGTCCCTGGCTGCAGCCGAAACCCTCACCGGCGGGTTCGTTGCCTCCCGGCTGACCGCGGTGGCCCACGCAGCGGGGGTGTGGCGTGGTGGGGTGGTCGCGGTCAGTCCGCTGACGGCGGCCGACGATGATGCAGCCGGAGAGGCGGCAGCCGTTGAACTGGCCGAGTCGGCTCGCCACCAGTTCTCGGCCGACATCGGCCTGGCCGTGCACGGTGCGCCGGGGTCAGGTGTGGTCCATCTGGCGATTGCCTCGAATGACGGCGCGCTCGGCAGCTCCCTCAAAGTCCCGAGTGACCGCGAACGCACTCGACAGTTCTCGGCCATCACCGTGCTCGACATCCTGCGGAGGGTCCTCGAGTCGGAGGCGTGACCGCTCGTCCGGCCCCGGTCGGCCCTTCTCTCCGGACTGCCCGGAACATCCTGGTCGCGCATTCGCTTTCGTCTTGCTGACGACAGACTGAACGCCGGACGTCAGCAAGCCGACTTGCGATCGCCACGATCGGGCAATCGTCACGACACTGATGCTTCCTACGTTGACCCCCGATGGATACAGCGTTGGACACAACGGGGGGGCTTGTTCCGGGCGAGGCATCCGGCAGCGGGCCGGATGCCTGGCGGGGCTCGCGGGCGACCTACGCCTACGACGAACTGAAGCGCCGGCTCCTCGTCGGCGATTTTCCCCTCGGACGTCGTCTGGGTGAGGTATCCCTGGCCGACCAGCTCGGCGTCTCGCGAACGCCGATTCGCGAGGCGCTGTCACGACTGCACGTCGAGGGCCTCGTGGTTCGCCTCGACGAGGGCGGATTCTCACCTGCTGCCCCGGACCTGCAGGCGGTCGCCGAGCTCTACGAAGTCCGACGGAGCCTGGAGTTCACGGCACTCCACCGAGGAGGCCACGACCTCGCCGTGCTCGAAGCGGTGCAGGCCGAGTGGGAGTCGCTGCGCCTCACCGGCGTGGCCGACGACCGTGGACCGGAGTTCGTGCTCCATGACGAGGCCTTCCACGTTGCGCTGGCGATGGCGGCCGGAAACCGATCCCTGGCCGAACTCCTCTCGGCCACCAACGAGCGCATCCGATTCGTTCGAATGCAGGATTTCCTCACCGCCGATCGCGTGAGCAAGACGATCAGCGAGCACCTCGGCATCGTCGAGGCATTGATCGACGGACAGGTCGATCGCGCGGAGGAGCAGCTGCGCGCCCATTTGAGCATCTCCGAGCGGGTCGTCGAGGAGCGGGCGGCGTTGGCGCTCAGCCGCATGTTGCTGGGCGTGCGACCGGTGGCGGGCTCGAGATGAACGATCAGGCGAGCAGCAGTGCCTCGGTGACGCCGCTGATCGAGGCCAGAGGCATCACGGTCCGATTCGGTTCGCTGGTGGCCAACGACCAGGTCGATCTGCGGGTCTTTGCCGGTGAGGTTCATGCTCTCCTCGGGGAGAACGGTGCGGGCAAGAGCACCCTGATGAAGGTGCTCTACGGCGTCAATCATCCGGTTTCCGGAGAGCTGCTGATCGACGGCACCCCCGTTCAGCTGGCCGATCCTGCTGCAGCCCGAAGCCACGGCATCGGGATGGTGTTCCAGGATCTTCGGCTGGTACCGGCCCTGACGGTGGCCGAGAACGTGGCCCTGGCCATCACCGAGAAGGGTCATGCCGACCGACGGACCCGCACCCTCATCGGCGAGGCGAGCGAACGATTCCAGTTGGCCGTCGACCCGGATGCGATCGTCAGGAACCTCTCCCTGGCCGAGCGTCAGCAGGTGGAGATCGTACGGGCGCTGATGGCGGGGGCCAGGACACTCATTCTCGACGAGCCGACGAGTGCACTCGCTCCCCAGGAGGTCGACGCGCTGTTCGAGACCATCGGCGAGTTGCGCTCGCAAGGTCTGGCGGTGGTCCTGATCACTCACAAACTCCGCGAGGCTCGGGCGAACGCCGATCGTCTCTCGGTGCTCCGGGGCGGCAAGACGATGGCCGAGGGCGTGGCGCCCGGGACCCTCGGGGATGACGAGATGGTCGAGTTG
>JAHECQ010000087.1 GCA_024641625.1 Acidimicrobiales bacterium
CAAGGCGGTGTGGATGGCGGACTTCATGCGAGAGGTCGCAGCCCGCCGGGAGGTCATCGGCTTCATCTGGTTCGAGGCGTTGAAGGAGGACGACTGGCGGGTCGACTCCTCACCCGAATCGCTTGCTGCCTTCCTCCAGGGGCTCGAGCTGCCTGCCTTCGCCACGACCGCTCCGGCCGATGCCGCTGGAGGGTGAGGTGGTCGACTCGCTTCTGTCGTGGTCTCACCGCTAGGAAGGACGCATGGACTACGAGGCGATATCGGTGGTACTCGACGAAGGGGTGGCCACGGTCACACTCAACCGTCCCGAGCGGATGAACGCGTGGAACGGACCGATGGCCGCCGACCTCTCACGAGCCTTGACCTGGGCCGACACGACCGACGACGTTCGAGCGGTCGTCGTCACCGGTGCAGGGCGTGCGTTCTGTGCGGGAGCCGATCTCGGTGATGGTGGCGGCACGTTCCGGGACAATCGCAATCAGGACCCGTTCGAGGCGATCACCGAGGTCTTCCCATGGAACATCCGCAAGCCGGTCATCGCCGCCATCAACGGTGCCGCCGTGGGTATCGGTGCCACCTTCGCCATGACGGCGGACATCCGCTACGCGGCCGACGATGCCAAGATCGGGTTCGTGTTCGTGCGCCGTGGTCAGCTTCCCGAGACGGCTTCTCACGCGGTGCTACCCAGGATCGTCGGGATGTCCCGGGCCGCCGAACTGCTCTTCACCGGCAAGATCATCTCCGGTTCGGAGGCTGCGGCCATCGGTTTGGTGTCAGAAGCCCTCCCGGGCGCACAGGTGCTCGAACGGGCCCAGAACACCGCCCGGGAGATTGCGATTCATTCGGCCCCGTTGGCCGTGGCCGTGTCCAAGCGGTTGCTGTGGGAGAGCATCACCTCCAGCATTCCCGAGTTGCTGGTCTCCGAAGCCGGTCTGTTCCGCTACATCGCCGATCAGCCCGACTCCGTCGAAGGGGTGGAGAGCTTCCTCGAGCGCCGAGACCCCACGTGGAAGGGGAGCGTGAACGAGGCATTCCCCGACGGGCTGTTCTCCTCGTCGCAGCTCGGTGGAACCCATGACTGAGGTGCCCGAGTCTGCATCCTCGGCCCCGCTGGCCGGGGTGAAGGTCGTCGAAGTCGGACTGTGGCTTGCCGGACCGGCGTGCGGGGCCATCCTTGCCGATTGGGGCGCGGAGGTTGTCAAGATCGAACCCCTCAACGGTGATCCCTTCCGCGGCTATTCCTACCTCTTCGGGGGCGAGGACAATCCTCCCTTCGAGCTGGACAATCGAGGGAAGCGTTCGATTGCCCTCGATCTCCGAGCCGACGCCGGACGACAGATCGCGCTCGATCTGTTGGCTGACGCCGATGTGTTCGTCACCAACTACCGCCCTGGTGGTCTGGAACGTCTCGGGCTCGACTGGGAGACGGTGCACGCGCACAATCCCCGAGTCGTGTACCTGTCGCTCACGGGGTACGGCCTCGCAGGCCCCGAACGTGATCGTGCCGCTTACGACATGGGCGCGTTCTGGGCGCGTGCCGGCGTCGCTGCGTCATTGACACTCGAAGGCCAACCGCTTCCCTACCAACGGGGTGGCATGGGGGACCACATGACCGGGTTGGCTGCCGCTGGGGGCGTGGCCGCAGCGCTGTTTCAACGCGACCGCACCGGTGTGGGTTCCTTGGTCGAGACCTCGATGCTCAGGCTGGGGATGTACCAGATGGGCACCGATCTCAGCGCCAATGTCCGCCTGGGAACCAAGACCTTCGCGACTCCGCTGCACGAGGCGGCGAATCCTTTGCTCACCGGCTATCAGGGATCCGATGACGAATGGTTCTGGCTCTTGTGTCTCGAAGGCGATCGTCACTGGCCCCGGGTGCTCGCTGCGCTCGACCATCCCGAGTTGGCCGATGATGCACGCTTCGCCACGATCGAGAGCCGTGGCCGGCACGCAGCAGAGGTGACCGCCGCCCTGCAGATCATCTTCCGTGAGCACACCCGAGACGAGTGGGGCGAGATCTTCGACCGCGAAGGCGTGTGGTGGGCTCGTGTCCAGCACACCCACGACCTCGTGGAGGACCCGCAGGCGATCGCCGCGCGCGGGTTCGTGCAGCTCCCGTTGGCCGATGGCACCACCGCTGCGATGGTGGCGACCCCCGTCGACTTCGGCGGTCAGTCCTGCGAGATCCGCCGTCCCGTTCCCGAGCTGGGGGAACACACCGAGCTGGTGCTGCTGGAGCTGGGGCGAACGTGGGAGGAGATCGCCACCTTGCAGGCAGATGGCATCATCAGCTGAACCGCCGACGTTTGGCGCACCCGCAGTCGCTAGGGTCGGCGGATGGCCGACCTGAAGATCGAGCACCTCGAGTTCGCCGTGACGGTCGATGCCGACCGGCGCGTCCTGAAGGACGCGGCCGTGGTCATCGAAGCCGGACTGATCACCCAAGTCGACAAGACCGACGCGCTCGTGGGCATCGGGGCCGAGCGGGTCATCGACGGTCGACGCATGGTGGCCATCCCCGGCATGCTCAACGGGCATCTGCACATCAGCTATGCCCATGCAGTCCGAGGGATCTTTCCCGATGATGTGGAGAACCGCCTCGCCCAGGTCTTCGTCATGCAGACGGCGATGACCGCCGAGGAGGAGTATGTCACCACGCTGCTCGGATTGACCGAGATGCTGATGTCCGGTACGACGTCGCTGGTCGATCCGGGTACCACTCGCTTCCCCGAGGCGGTGATGGCAGCCTATGAGGCCGCTGGGTGTCGAGTGATGATCGGTGAGCACGTCACCGACCTGCCGAACCCGGTGCATCTCCCCGTCTACGACACGGCGGAGGCGATTGGTCGCATGGAGGCGTCGGTCGCGTCGCTCCATGGCCGGCTCGATGGCCGGATGACCTGCTGGACCATGCCGTTCTCGTTGCCCACCTGCAGCGCCGAATTGTTGATCGCGGCAAAGGCCATCGCCGACACGAGCGACACGATCATGACGCTCCATCACGGCGGAGCGATGGGCATCACCGACCCGACGCCGACTCGCACCCTCGCCGATCTCGGCGTGCTCGGGCCGAACGTCGTGCTCTCGCATTGCATGGGGCTGGCCGACGAGGAGATCCGAATCATCGCCGACACCGGCGCCTCGGTTGTGATGTGTCCGAGCACGGTGGTGAAGTCGGGCGGCGGCATCGCATCCCATGGTCGTCTTCCCGAGCTGCTCGAGGCCGGTGTGCCCGTGGCCCTCGGCACCGATTCGGTCAACAGCTCGAACTTCATCGACCTCGTCCGTGCGATGCATCTGGTGGCGACCGTCTACAAGGATGCGCGTGGGGACACGTCGCTGATCCAGCCCGAGACCGCCCTCGAACTGGCGACGAGTACCGGAGCGATGGCGCTCGGCCACCGGGGGACGTTGGGGGCCATCGAGGTCGGCCGCCGAGCCGACCTGGTGCTCTTCGACGCAACCCGACCGCACTGGCGGGCACTCACCGATCCAGTCCGGAACCTCGTGTACGGCGCGACCGGCGACAGCGTCGACACCGTCATCGTCGACGGTCACGTGAAGGTGGAAGGCGGCCGGCCGACGTACGTCGACGACCTCTGGTCCCTCATCGAAGAGGTCGAACGGGCGGGTGTTCGCATCAGGTCTGCGACGGGCATCGATCACCCATCGGCCTGGCCGCCGAGTTGACTCCCACGCCGATGCCGGGGAGACGCATCCTGCTGATCGAGCCCTGGCTCGGCGGCTCCCATGGGCAGTGGGGGCGGGGTTACCGAGCGGCCAGCGCGCACGATGTCTCCATCGTCGGCCTCACTGCCGATCGATGGCGTTGGCGACTGCGTGGCGGCGCTGCACCACTCGCATCGGCCATCCGGGCGCACGTCGAGCGATTCGGTCGCCCCGATCTGGCCGTGGTCTCGAGCCCGGTCGATGTTGCCCGCCTGCTCGGACTCACGAGACGCGTCCTCGAGGGTGTCCCCGTGGCCGTCTATCAGCACGAGTCGCAATTGTTGTATCCGAATCCCAAAGGTTCGGCTGCCAATGACCTCGACGCGCTCCACGATTGGTTCGCATGGATGGCAGCCGACGCCGTGTTCTTCAACAGCGACTGGCACCGCCGATCGGTGGTGGATGCCCTCCCGGCCTTCGTCGACCGTTTCCCCGACGACGATCACGCAGCGATGCTCGATGACGTCGTCGCTCGATTCGAGACGCTTCCCCTGGGGCTTGATCTCTCGTGGTGTGCCAAACGGCGGGTTGCGGCCGGAGCAAGGAGTGCGGCGCGCCCACTGATCGTCTGGCCCCACCGTTGGGAGAACGACAAGAATCCACTGGTGTTCGCCCGCGCCCTCGACAAACTGGTCGATGCAGGGCTGGAGTTCGACGTGGTGCTGGCCGGGGCATCCGGCCCAGCGGGTATCGACGGATCGCCGGGGCACGCGGTGCGCCGGCTGATCGCCGATCGACACGGCGAGCGGGTGGTTGCGTCGGGGCCCTTCACCGTCAGGGACTACCGCACCTGGTTGACCCGGGCCGATGTGGTGGTGAGTTGTGCCTCCCATGACTTCTTCGGCGTCGGTGTCGCCGAAGCCGTGGGTGCCGGTTGCCTACCGGTCGTGCCCGACGCGTTGAACTACCCGGATCTGCTCGGCGCCGAGGGCGCGCGGTTCCTGTACCCGGCCGGTCGCTTCGGGACCCGACTGGTCGAGGTGGTGGGCGAGATCGAACCATGGCGCAGGGCAGCGGTTCGGCTCGGCGAAGCGATGGCACGATTCGACTGGTCCGAATTGGCGCCGCGCTACGACGCCTGCTTCGAGCAGCTGATGCGCAGCCGTCCGGTCAAGTCGCGGGGGCGGTCGCCGTCATGATCCAGTCGACGACGTCGTTGCCATCCCGGCTGCCCCACACGCCGACCTTGCCTCGTGATGTTGCGTTGGTGACGGGCTCGACTCGACGCCACTCGGTGGCCACGACCCGGTGGGCGATCCGCCAGGCATCGCGCTTTTCGAAGCGGTCGACGTACCGGATGCCGAACACGTCGTCCTTGCCGGTGCCATCGGCCTCCTCGCGGCGATGGTACGCGACGGCGTAGGTCTCGGCTCGGGCAACGTCGCCGTCGACCTCGATCAGCATGTTCCCCATGAAATGCTGGGTGGCCGTCCACCGGGGGAGGAACTTCTCGCACATCTGGATGAAGGGCTCGACACCGCCTTGGAAGCTGCCATGGTCGTCGTAGGCATCGGGGTGGTAGCACTGGCGCACGAGATCGAAGTCGAGGCGGTCGATGCCCCGCGCGTAGCGAAGGATGACATCGGCGACTTCCTGACGGGCCAGCAGATCTTCAACGGTGAGAGCCATACAGAGGTTCTAGTCGAGCAATCGCAGCGCGTGCTCGAGCACGCGGCCTTCGTCGAGGACGAGCCAACCGTAGCTGCACTGGGGCCGGCGGCGCCGCTGGGTGGGTGAGCCGGGATTGAAGAGCAGCTGATGCTCGAAGGTGAACAGGTTGAGGGGATCGTGGCTGTGGCCGAACACGACGACGTCGGCGGCGGGAAACCATCGATGCATGCGGGCCTCGCGACCGATCCGTGCGCCGGAGTCGTGGACCATGGCGAGCCTGACGCCACTGAGCTCGAACTCGAGTCGTTCGGGGAGATCGACCGTGTCGAGATCGTTGTTGCCCAGAACCGCATACACGGGAGCCCGTTCGCCAAGGGCATCGAGCAGCTCGGGACAGGTGATGTCGCCCGCGTGGAGGATCGCCGTCGCCTCGTCGGCCACCGACCAGATCGCCGCCGGTAGCGCATCGAGTCGAGGTGCCGTCAGGTGTGTGTCAGCCAACACGAGGACTCCGTCCATATGGGCGACGCTAGCCTGACGCGGTGAACCACCACCCCGTGATCTCCGTGGTCACCGGCCTTCCTCGCCCGAGGTGGCGTGGCCGATTGCACACCTGGGCCTTCTGGATGGCCCTCCCAGCGGTGGTCGGGTTGGTCCTCCACGCCAACCGAGGCCGCTTTGCCGCTGGTGTCTACGGTCTCAGTCTCCTCTCGGTCTTCGGTGTGTCCGCGGCCTACCACCGCCTCGCCCGCTCGGCCCGAGCGCAGGACATCATGCGTCGCCTGGACCACAGCATGATCTTCCTGCTCATTGCCGGCACCTACACGCCGGTCTGTCTCATCGCCCTTCCTCGTGGGCAGTGGCTCCCGTTGCTCGGGGCAGTGTGGGCACTTGCGATCACTGGCATCGCGTTGAAGGTGTGGGGTCCGGGTTCCCTCCTGCGGGTCAGCAATTCGCTGTATGTCGTCATCGGCTGGTTGGCCGTGTTGGCGCTGCCGACGTTCGTGAGGACGGTCAACCCGGCGGCACTGGTTCTCATGCTCGTCGGTGGGGTCCTGTACTCGATCGGTGCCATCGTGTTCTACCTGCGCCGCCCCGATCCGAGCCCGGTCGTGTTCGGCTATCACGAGGTGTGGCATGCGTTCACCGTGGTAGCAGGGGCGTGTCACTTCGTGATGGTTGCCCTGGTCGTTGCCTGATGTCCGAGGCCGTCGCCGACATCAACGTGGACGAGGCGCTCGTTCGATCCCTGTTGACCGAGCAGCAACCGCAGCTGTCCGAGTTGCCGATCCGGTTGCTGGCCGTTGGATGGGACAACGCTATGTTCCGCGTCGAAAGCGACCCGCCGGTGATCGCCAGGGTCCCCCGACGCACCTCGGCCGCTGAGTTGGTGCTGACCGAACAGCGTTGGTTGCCCTCGTTGGCGTCGCGGTTGTCGCTGAGGGTGCCGACCCCGGTCTGGAACGGGTACCCGACGCGCGCCTTCGCCTGGCCGTGGAGCCTGGTGCCCTGGATCGACGGCGACACCGCCGATCGAGCGCCGCTGGGGCACCCGGCACGCGAGGCGGACCGGCTCGCCTCCTTCTTGGTCGAGCTGCACCGGTCGGCGCCGCCCGAGGCTCCTCGCAACCGGTTTCGGGGTGTGCCGTTGGCCGAGCGAGCCGAGCTGTTCGAACGCCACGTCGCCAACCTCCCGGCCGAGCTCGATCCTGGTCCCTGGCGTGTTCGCTTCGCTCACCTGCTCGGCACGCCGCCGCGGGTCGGATCCCAGTGCTGGCTCCATGGCGACCTTCATTCGGCGAACGTGTTGGTGTCGAATGGCGAGCTGGTCGCGGTCATCGACTGGGGCGATGTCTGCGTCGGCGACCCGGCGACGGACCTGGCGATTGCCTGGATGCTTTTCGACGACCCGGTGCGCAGCGAGTTCCTGGCAGCCGTCGCCGCATCGGACCCTGAGGACACAGGTCTGGTGGGGCGGGCCGAGGCCTGGGCGCTCATCTTTGCGATCGTCTTCCTGGCCAACCAGGCAACGAGCCCGACGATGGCGGCCATCGGTCGGCAGCTGCTCGAGCGGCTCGAACCCGGGCTGGCGCACTAGCCTCGGGCCGTGACCCCCGAAGAATTCCGTGAGGCCGGGCATCAGCTGATCGACTGGATCGCCGACTACCGCTCGACCATCGAAGAGCGGCGCGTGTTGGCCGATGTCGTCCCCGGCGAGGTCAGCGGCGCGCTTGCGGCGTTGCCGCCAACGGCTCCCGAAGCCTTCAGCTCGGTGCTCGCCGATCTCGATGCGGTCGTTCTGCCCGGGGTCACCAACGTGCAGCACCCCATGCATTTCGGCTGGTTCCCCGCCAACGCCGCCCTTGCCTCGGTTCTGGGCGATCTTGCGTCGTCGGGGATCGGCAGCCTCGGGATCTCGTGGGAGAGTTGCCCGTCGCTGACCGAGGTGGAAGAGGTCGTGTGCGACTGGATGCGGCAGCTGGTGGGCCTCTCCGAAGCCTGGTCCGGCACCATCCAGGACACCGCGAGCACGGCCTGCGTCGTTGCGTTGCTCGCCGCCCGTGAGCGTGCGACCGACTTCAGCGAGACCGCCGGTGGGCTCCAGGCCTCGGAGAGGCCGCTGGTCGTCTACACCACCGACCAGGCCCACTCGTCGGTGCTCAAGGCGGTTGCCATCGCGGGGTACGGAGCGGACAATCTTCGCATGGTCCCGGTCGACCCGGTCACCAGGGCCATGCGTGCCGATGTACTGGCGACCATGCTCGAGAGCGATCTGGCCGCAGGGAGCCAACCGGCCGCCGTCGTTGCCTCGATCGGCACCACGGGAACGACGGCCTTCGATCCGCTGGTCGAGATCGCGGTGGTGCTCGAACGGGCCAACCGGACACTGGCCCATCCCATCTGGCTCCATGTCGATGCAGCCATGGCGGGGTCGGCCATGCTCTGTCCCGAGTTGCGCCCGCTCTGGGAGGGCGTCGAGGCCGCCGACTCGCTGTCGTTCAACCCCCACAAATGGCTGGGAACGATTCTCGACACGTCGTTGTTCTATGTGCGCGACTCCCAGCACCTGGTTCGGGTGTTCTCGAGCAACCCGAGCTATCTCCAATCCAGTGCCGACGGCCGCGTCACTCAATACCGCGACTGGGGGATTCCGCTCGGCCGTCGCTTTCGTGCCTTGAAGCTCTGGTTCCACCTCCGGCTCGACGGTCCGGAGTCGATGCGGATCCGCATCCGACGCGACCTTGCCAATGCCCGCTGGTTGGCCGACCAGGTCGAGGCTGCACCGGACTGGCAGGTGGTTGCTCCCGTGCAACTGCAAACCGTGTGCGTACGTCACGTGCCCGGCGATCTCGCCGGCGAGTCGCTCGAAACACACACCCAGCGGTGGGCGTCGAGCGTCAACCGGTCGGGTGAGGCGTACGTGACCCCGTCGAAGCTCGACGACTCGTGGATGATCCGGGTGTCCATCGGAGTCGAGGGAACCGAACGTCGCCACGTCGAGCGACTGTGGCAGCTGCTGCGCACGGCCGCAGCGTCCGCCTCTGACGAATCGACTGCTGCCGAACCATCGGGGCGGGGCTGAGGTGCCGGTCCGCTATTCCGATGATGACGACGATTTGATCTCCGTCGAGCGCGACATTCGCAAGCGCACCGGGGAACTCGACCTCGATGCCGATTCGCTGGCGGCCATCTCGAACGTGTTCCGGGTGGCGAACGCCGCCCGCTATCACTTCGAACGAGGTGTCCTGGCCGAGTTCGGCCTCTCGTTCACGGCGTTCACCACGTTGTGGGTGTTGTGGGTCTGGGGCGAACGCGAGGCCCGACACCTTGCGGCCGACGCCGGCATCACCAAGGGGACGTTGACCGGAGTCGTGGGCACCCTCGAACGCCGCAATCTGGTGGCCCGTCGAGTGCATCCCACCGATCGACGACTGGTGTTGATCTCGGCCACTTCGGACGGAGTCGAGATGATGGGCAAGTTGTTCCCGGTGTTCAACGCCGAGGAGACGCGCATCAGTTCTCGCCTCTCGGCACTCGAGAAGAAGCAGTTGGCACACGGCCTGCGGGAGATTCTTCGATCCATCGAGGAGATCGAGGACTGATCCGGCTCGGTCGGAGGCACCGATGTGGTCTCAGCGCTCGACCACGGTGCGGAGCGCGAAACTCGATCGGATGCGAGCCACGCCCGGGAGTTGGGCAAGATGGGTTCGGTGCAGCTGTTCGTAGTGGCTGACGTCCTCGCAGGCGACGTGTACGAGGTAGTCGGCATCGCCGGCCATGAGGTGACAGCTCATGACCGAGGGGTGCACGGCGACTGCCGCTTCGAAGGCATCGAGGACGCTCTCCTCCTGGCTGGTCAACGTGATCTCGACGAACACCGAGGTCGACCGACCCTGCACCGCACGATCGATGAGTGCCCGGTACCCGACGATGACCCCGGATTCCTCGAGTGATCGGACACGACGTAGGCACGCCGAAGGGGAGAGCCCGATCCGTTCGGCCAGCTCGAGATTGGTGATCCGACCGTTGTGCTGGAGTTCATCGATCAAGACGTGATCGATCGCGTCGAGGGCCACCAAAGCATGATAATGCATCAACGAGTCCAATGATCGAACAAAACTGCGTCTGAGGCGAGAGTTGGCAGCACGTTTGCAATCCTGTGGAATGCGCTGTCGCCTACAGTCAAATCATGCGGATCGGTGTGCCCAGAGAAATCAAGGATCAGGAGCAACGGGTGGGGTTGACGCCCACCAGTGTGCGTGAGCTGGTGGCTCATGGTCATCAGATCGTGGTCGAGACCAACGCCGGTCTGGGCATCGGAGCCGACGACACCGCCTACCTGGCCGCAGGCGCGTCGATCGCCGTCAGTGCTGCTTCGGTCTTCGAGTCATCGGAGCTGATCGTCAAGGTCAAGGAACCACAGGCAGTCGAGCGCGCCATGCTGCAGCCGGGTCAGACGCTCTTCACCTATCTCCATCTCGCACCCGACCCCGACCAGACGCATGACCTCATCAACAGCGGTGCCACCTGCATCGCCTACGAAACGGTCACCGACGCCCATGGCGGTCTCCCGCTGCTGGCACCCATGTCCAAGGTCGCCGGACGCATGGCCATCCAGGCGGCAGCGCACGCCCTCGAGGCTCCAGCCGGCGGTGCCGGTCTGCTGATGGGGGGGGTTCCCGGTGTGGCGCCGGCCAAGGTCGTGGTGATCGGCGGCGGTGTCGTCGGCGAACATGCCATCGAGATGGCGGTCGGCCTCGGCGGCGACGTGACGGTACTCGATCGCAACTTGGCGGTGCTCGATCGGCTGTCTGCCCGTTTCGGTGCTTCGCTTCGGACCATCTATTCGACCCGGGCTGCTCTCGATGAGTACGTCGTGGATGCCGATGTCGTCGTCGGCGCCGTACTGGTGAAGGGTGCCCGGGCACCCAAGTTGGTCACCGCCGAGATGGTCGGTCGCATGCGTGCCGGTTCGGTGATGGTCGATGTCGCCATCGATCAGGGCGGTGCGTTCGAGACCTCGCACGCCACGACCCACACTCATCCCACCTACCTGGTCGACGGGGTCGTGCACTACTGCGTGGCCAACATGCCGGGCGCGGTGCCCAAGACCTCGACCTACGCGCTCAACAACTCGACGTTGCCCTTCACCTCGGCGCTGGCCGACAAGGGCATCCGGCGGGCGCTGGCCGATGACGTCCATCTGCGCAACGGGCTGAACGTGGCCAAGGGCCAAGTGACCGAGCAGGCCGTGGCCGACGCGTTCGGGCTCCCCTTCGTCGACCCATCCGAGGTGCTCGACCAGCTCTAGATGTGATCAGCTCCGGTCACGAGCGCCGTGGTCGGGAGTTCGGGTTTCGTGTCTCGGAGCCCTCAGGCTGAGGGTTTGCGACAGACCACGCAGAACTCGCCGCCATCGGGATCGGCCAGGACCGTCGCCGTCATGCCCTGGTGCCCTGGCCCCGACGCCGGAACCAAGATCGTCGCGCCGAGTCCGACGAGTCGGGCGATCGTGGCGTCGTCGTCACTGACGAACAAGTCGAGATGCAGTCGATTCTTCGCTTCCTTGCCTTCGGGTACTCGCTGAATGGTCAGATGGTTCAGCGGTCGACCGACGTCGGAGTCCGACAGGGTGATGTAGGGATTGCCGTCACCCACCCGCTGCTTGAAGCCGATGGCCGCCTGCCAGAAGTCGGCGGTGCGTTCCGGGTCATTGGAGTCGAGAGTGATACCGATGGCGCGTACTTCCATCTCCGAAACGATAGTTCGCTGCTGGTCCTCGGGTGAGAGTTGGTGACCGGGGTCCGACTCC
>JAHECQ010000509.1 GCA_024641625.1 Acidimicrobiales bacterium
TGGCGCTGGCGATATAGTCCGGCGACGCCGGGTCCGCATAGCCGGCATTGTAGTCACGACCGGCGATGAAGACGAGGCTCTTGTCCTCGCTGGCGTGGCCGGCCCGCGGGACGAAGTGGGAGCGCGCCTGGGAAAGGTTGTCCGCAATGCCATTCTCATTCGCATCGAGGATATAGGACAGGTTGTCGCCGCCCGGGACCGGGGTTCCGACGAGATTCGTGTCGCTCGTCAGCGGGAGGGGCTTGAAGCCCTCGAACCAGAAGTCGAAGTAGTTCTTCACCTGGTCGTGCTCGACGACATCCACTGCGAATCCCAGATCCGCGGCGAGTCCCACCGGGGTGGCCTGGAAGACATTGTCCACGAAGAAGCCCGGCACGAAATGGGTGTCTTCCGCGTACTCGACCGAGATGCCCTGGAAGACGGGGCTCTGGGCGCTTCCGAGGAGCGAGCCGAAACTGATGTTGGTCTCGACGCCGTCCCGGGCTGCCCCGAAGTTGACGCTGTTGTTGGTGTCGTAGAATGACAGCCCGGCCCGCGCCACGGTGCTGGGCGACATGAAATCCATCTCGGCGAGGGTGTGGCCATTCACGAATTCGAGAACCGGCGAATCGGCAAAGGCGACCTGCCAAGGGCTGGGCACCCGGTGCACCTTCTTGAAGCCGGAGAGGAACATGACATCGAAGAGTTTCTCGTAGCCGAGATAACCGAGGATGGCGTCGCTCCGCTCGCTATCGGTGAGATCCTCCCACTCGCGGTAGGGGGATTCCGCGGCCTGGAAAGCCGCATCGTGCATCCACCCGACGGCCTCGGCGTAGCTGAATTCCGAGAATGCCTCCACGGTGGTGCCGGGAGCCCGGGCTTGCGGGACGTTGGGGTTGCCGGGTGCCGCAGCCACCTTGGTCCGCACGAACAACTGGGGTTCGTAGGCCCCCTGACCCAGCGCCGCCACCTGATCGTAGTCGACGTTACCCTGCCCGAAGGCCCCCACCAGCACGTCGGAGGGCTGCGAGTAATGAATCACCTGGTCGATCGCGTCAAAGACTTCCCGGTGCAGCTTGGTGTCGACGAGGATCAAATCCCCGACCCGGACCTTGCCGTAGCCGTCAAGCATCACGTAGATGTTGTTGGGATTTTCCTTGCCGGGCCAGTTGAGCTGTGTCCGGGAGTAATCGGCCTGCCCGTTATCCACCTGCTCGACGGTTCCCTCGATGAAGTATTCCCGGAAGGTCCCGGTGGTCCCGTTCCAGTATCCGTCCTGCACGAGGCGAAGCTCGATGGTGCCGAACTCGCTGCCGACCTTGACCTTGTCGAAGTCCACCGGTTCGGTGGTGATGGTGGGCACCCAGTGGACCACCGGCCGCAGCACAAAACCGTCCTCGACGCGCCGGAAGCCGGTCACGACATCGACCGTCACCAACTCCTGGGTCAGGAAGGCGGGCGCGAACTCCAAGTCGTCGTTGGTGTCGTCCTCGTAGGCCAGGAGACGCACTGCACCGGGCGCGTTCAACTCGATGTCCGCAGAAATCCCCGACAGGTAGCCCGCGATGATTCGGCCCTCGGCGGACACCACGATCCCGCCCTCCGGATCGTTCACCCCGGCCGTCATGAACACATCGCCGGCCGAAAGCACCTCGCCCCGCACCAATATATGCTGGTCGGCGGTGAAGCTCACCCGCGCGCGGTCCGTGCCGGGCGAGGCATCCAGCTCGGTGCCCTCCACCGAGACGGTACCGTAGATACCGATGGCATAGGCATCGATGCCGACTTCGCCCCGCGCGGCGATGAGCGCCCGGAAGTAGTAGATTTCACTGCGGCTCACGTGCACCAGCCCGTCGCCCTCGGCACCGTTACCGGTGGCCGTGATGAGCACCTGCGAGTGTTCGGCCCGGGCCCGCACCACGCTCTCATCCATCGCCCAGACGTTCTTGCCGCGGATCTCGATGAGGTCATTGGCGGTCACCAGGGCGTCGGACCGGATGTAGGTCTCCTCCGGAGCAACAGGCGTTTCGGCAGAATAGGGGGTGCCGAGGTGGATCTCATCGACATCCGTTCCCGGAGTGCCTCCGATGAGCTTGATTTGGCCGATCATCCCGTGCAGTTCGAGATCGGATTCTCCCTGGATACGGATGACTCCGCCCGCGCCGGTGTTGAGCGTCCCGCCGCTTCTCGGAGTGGGCAGCGCCACCATCACGGATCCCGTTGTCGGGATCGGGGTTGCTCCGGCCGTGAGACTGCCGCCCAGTTGCACGTCACCACCCATCACCGGCGCTTCGAGGGTGCCAACCGGATCGGCGACCTCCACCGGGGTGCCCACGATCAGAGGATCGCTGACGGCCTGCTGCCCGACGAGCACGGGAATTCCTTCAAGATCGACGAGTTCACCCCACGCATTGATCAGGCGGCCGAGTCCGTCGATCAAGCGCCCCTCGCTGCTGACCAGGTTTCCCCAGCGGTCCGCCAGACGAAGCGTGCCGAGCCCACCGACCGCGACTTCCTCACCGGCGCGGTTCACGAGGTGTCCGAGGCCGTCGACGAAGAAGACCTCACCGACCCCATCAACCACGGTGCGGATCGACCCCACGCCGTTCAGCAGTGCGTCGGCGTTGTTGAGGAGCAATCCGTCGGTGTTGATGCGATATCCTTCCGCGCTGATCGGGTCGCCCCCGAGGTCGAGGCGGTTGCCGAACTGGTCGACGATTTCGCCGTAGACGTTGACGCGCCGGGCCCCGTCGCCGGAACCGTCGAGATGGTTGCCGAACTGATCGACGCGGAATCCGTAAAGATCGACGTAGTCACGGGATTCGTTGCCGTCGATGTCGGCGCCGGCTGCGTTCTGCGCATCGAGCGTCAGGCGAAGGCCATCGGCGTTGATCACAAACCCGTCGCTGTCGATGAACTGGCCGCCTCCGTCCACCAGGAACCAGCGCCCGGATCCGGAATCATGGACCAACTGGTGTCCCTCGCGGTCGATGTAGAGCGGGTCGTCGGAGGGATCGAGGATCGGGTCACCGAGCACGTCGAGGGCGAGATAGATTGCTCCGGCGCCGAGCACGGGGTTGCCGAACTGGTCCATCTGCAGAAGCGGGTTGCCGGCGGCATCGACCACCACCCGGCC
>JAHECQ010000510.1 GCA_024641625.1 Acidimicrobiales bacterium
CGCGAGCTCGTACTCGAACTCGAACGCAGGTGGACCCGCTTCGATCCCGCCAGTGAGATCTCGAGGGCGAATCGGTGCGCCGGCGACGTGACGATCCTGTCGGCGGTCACGTACGAGTTGATCTCGCTCGCACAGCGCGCCCGAGATGCGACTGCCGGAGCGTTCAATCCGTTGATGCTCGACCGACTCGTGGCCCTGGGCTATGACCGGACCTGGGAGTCGCTGTCGGATTCGTTGGCCGACTTTCCCGAACCGGTCTCGGCACCGAGTGAGGTCATCGATCTCTTCCCGGAGATCTCGGCGGTTCGTCTGCCCGCTGGGACCCGATTCGACCCCGGAGGAATCGGCAAGGGAATGGCGGGTGACATGGTGGCATCGGCGCTCCTCGACGCCGGCGCCGAATCGGTCCAGATCGAGCTCGGCGGTGATGTACGTGTCGCCGGTACGCCGTGGACGGGCGAGGAGTGGCGGGTAGATCTCGACGACACTGACCATGGGGTGTCGAACCCGGCGTCGATCTCGCTCATCGACGGGGGTGTCGCAACGAGCAGCGTGATGCGTCGACGCTGGCGCTGCGGTGGAGTCGAGGCCCACCACCTCATCGATGCTGGTACCGGACTCCCAGCGTTGACCGATCTCGACTCCGTCACTGCCGTGGCACCGACGCTGTGGTGGGCCGAAGTCATCGCCAAAGTTGCGGTGATTCGTGGGCGTCGAGCGGCGCGCCTACTGCTCCAGGAGCTCGGCATGGCCGGCGTACTGGTCAGCAACGACGCAAACGACCGATATGAGGTCATCACACGTATGGAGGTGGCAGCATGAACCCGCAGGTCTGGTGGTTCGTGTCGCGGTCGTCGGGCATGATTGCCTGGGGGCTGCTCAGCCTGTCGGTGTGTTGGGGTCTCTTCATCTCGACCAAGGCGGTCGCCAAGGCATCGAGCCCGGCATGGTTGCTCGACCTCCATCGGTTTCTCGGTGGGCTTGCAGTCATCTTCACCGGCATCCACCTGATCGGGCTCGTCGCGGACAGCTACGTCACCTTCGGTTGGACCGAGATCTTCGTCCCGATGGCCTCATCATGGAAGCCCGGTCCCGTGGCCCTCGGCATCGTGGGGTTCTACCTGCTACTCGCGATCGAGGTCACGTCGCTCGCGATGAAGCGGTTGCCTCGCATGATCTGGCGTTGGGTGCATCGCACGAGCCTCGTGCTGTACTTCGTCGCGACCTATCACGCCATTGCCGCAGGCACCGATGCGGAGAACCAGTGGTTTCGTGTCCTTGCCCTTGCATCGATCAACATCGTGATGTTCCTCAGTGTGGTGCTGATCCTGGCTGCTCGTAAAGCGAAACTGCAACCGTCCCGGCGGGTGCCCGACCGGGTCGCTGTGGCCAGCTCGGTCGACTGACGTTCAGCGGTCGGAGTCGTCGTGGTTCTGTACTTCGACATCGAGTCCGCTCGGTCGGAGTTCGGCGTGGATCTCGCAATTCCCTGCACTTGCGGTGAACCGGAGCTCGATCGACGTCGGTCCGTCGTCGGACACGCTGACGGCAAAGCCCGGCTGTGGCTGCGTTGACGTCACCTGGATCGCGCCGCTCTCGATCGTCACGACGACGCTCCCACATGCGCTGGTGATGGTCTGCGTCGTTGGAGCAGCCTGAGGTGCTTGCGTCGTTGTGGTAGTCGGCTGCTGGGCCGGAACCCGAACCGGCGGGGGGATCGTCGCAAACGACGTTGGTGGGGTCGTCCCGATCGATGTCGGTGGCGTTGCCGGAGCCGCAGTCGGTGGATCCGGCGTATCGACGGACCGTTCAGTCGTCTCACGCAGCGTCGGAGTGGATTCCTCGAGGGGTTCGCGGGAACCTTCCTCGCTGTCGACCACGGGGTCCAGGTGGCTGGTCTGTGAATTCGGGACCGTTGTAGACGGTTCGCTGACATCGCTGATCGTCGACGTTCGCATCGTCGTCGGTCGGGAGTCGGGGATCGCGGCCAGGGCCCCTGCAGTTCCGGCGGTGAGGATGGTCGTTGCAAGTGCCGTCATCACCACACGCCGGCGGGTGCGAGCGCGCTGCATCGCAGGTCGAAGTACCTGCAAAGCCTCGTAGGGACGTTCCTCGTCGCGAGGGTTCGCGAGCGCCCGGCGCAGTGCATCGTCGTCGGTCATGCTCGGCTGCCGTCCTGTTCGACGAGACCGCGGAGCCGGTCGCGCGCTGCCGCGAGGTGAGACTTCACTGTGCCCTCACTCAACCCGAGGATCGATGCGATCTCCGCGACGCTGCGGTCGTCGACGTAGAACAGTGTCGCGACCTCACGTTGGCGGTCGGACAACTTCCCGAGCAACCGGAACGCGTTGGCGTCCGAGGTGGACTTGTCTGCGGCCGAAGGTTCGTCGCCGAAGGGTTGAGCCTCTTCGCGCCTCCGGCGTCGATGATCGGACCTCAGCGCGTCCCGACTGGCGTTGATGGCGACGCGTCGCACCCATGCGGCCGGTGAGTCGTAGGTTCGAATCTTGGACCACCTGGCGTAGGCCTTGATGAAGGCTTCCTGGGTTGCATCGGTGGCCCGCTCGTGATCTCCGGTGGTGAGGGCGAGGACGTGGAGTACCGCTTGGTAGTTCTCGAGGAAGAACTGCTCGAACTCGTCATCGTGCGTCGACGCGCTCATCCCGAGGCGCCAGCGGCGACGGACCGCGAGAGTTGGCGCGTAGAACGCGGCATCGACCACATTGTCAACACGTCACCGCACCGCCTCGAGGTTCAGAGAAACCGGTTCGCCGGCCGGAGGCGGCAGCGGAATCCGCATGAGCCGACCCTAGTTTCCCGACCGATTCGGCTCGGGTGAGCCCGAACAAGTTACCGACGAGTAGACAACTGGGTTACCCGTGGGTAACTTGGAGCCATGACCGACTTCTCCCTCAACTTGAACGAAGACCAGTTGCAGATCCAGAAGTGGGTCCATGACTTCGCCGAGGGCGTCATTCGTCCGGTCGCCGAGGAGTGGGACGAACGCGAGGAGTTCCCCTGGCCGGTCGTCGAGGAAGCTGCCCAGATTGGTCTCTACGGCGTCGACTTCCTCCTCAACGCCATGGGCGATCCCACGGGTCTGACGCTTCCGGT
>JAHECQ010000088.1 GCA_024641625.1 Acidimicrobiales bacterium
ACCGCCTCGTCGGCATCCTCCACGGCTGCCTCCGACACCACACCGTCTACGACGAACACACCGCCTGGGCACACCGCATCAACCTTGCCGCTTGGCAACAACGGCCCGTGGGATGTCTAGACCGCCAGCGGGCGACCGGTCGGGCCGTGGCGGCGCACGATGAGGTAGGTGGCGGCTGTTGCAATGATGAGAGCGGCGCCGAAGAGGGCGTTGCCGGTGTTGACCCCGCCATACCCCAGGAAGATGTAGAGCACACCGGCCGACAATCCGGCGATGGCACCGGAGCTGATCATGGCGAGGTCACCCACGCCCTGGACGCCGACGCGCTGTTCGACCGGGAACTCGGCGACCAGCAGGCTGGACGCCGCGACCACACCGAACGACCATCCGAGCCCGATCAGGAAGTTCCCCATGAAGACCCCGACGCGGCCTTCGGGTGGCGTGATGGCGGCCCACGCCGCGCCGGCTGTGCACAGGAGCCCAGCGGTGTAGAGCATCGGGTATTGTCCGACCCGGTCGGTGAGCCAGCCCACGACCGGCGAGAACAGGTACATGCCCCAGATGTGGAACGCCATCATCCAACCGATGACTCCCTGCGACTGACCTCCCTCGTCCATGTGGAGAGGGGTGAGCGACATGACACCCACCATCGTCACCTGGCTGACGATCATTGCCCCTACGGCCAGTCGGGCCGCGGGACTGGCCATGATCAGAGACAGCGACTCCCGGATGCTCGGCCGGCCGCTCTCCGTCTGGGTTCTGCGTCCCAGTCCTCCGGACAGAACCAGCGGGTCGGGGCGCAGCCGGGTCTCGACGATCGCTGCGGCGGTGAGGAACATCAATGCGGAGAGAAGGTAGGAACCGGCCCGGATCGGGAGACCGACGTCTTCACCGATGTCGCTGGCCATACCCGACACCACCGAACCTGTCGTCGAGCCGATGGTGGTGGCCCACACGATGATGCTGATCGTTCGGCCGCGACGTTCAGGAGCAGCCAGATCGGAGGCCGCGTAGCGGGTGGCCAGGTTGGCCGCGCTGCCGGCGCCGGCGCCGAGCACACCGAGGCAGAGCAGGAGATAGCTGCTGGTGATGACGGCCGTCAGCGCGATGGTTGCGCCGCCGGCCCCGATCAGGTAGCCCGTACGCAGGCCAGCCCGCCGGCCTCGCGAGCTCATGATGCGCGCCAACGGGAACGACACGATCGCTGCGCCGAGGGACAGGCAAGCGGCGGCGACGGTAGCTAGGACCGTGGAGCCGGTGATGTCCTTGGCCAACAGGGCGGTGACGATGTAGGTCGCCACCAGTCCGACGCCGCCCGAGGCCTGGCTCAACAGCAACGTGACGATGGTCCGTTTCTGAACTGCGGCGATATCGCCTACTGCACCAGCAACCGACTGCGAGTCCGACGCTTCGATACTCATGCGTGTGAGTCTGCACCATGAACTGGGGCAGCGACGAGTTGACGGTCGATGCCCGGCGACGTTGCCAGTGACCACTCAATCCCGAGCGCGACCTCCGCTGACGGGGGCAGGTGCAGGCCGGCGCGGGTCAGCCCCAGGCGAGGTCGATGTCGATCGAGACGAGCTCGACGGCGCCATCAGGCGCGAGCTGGCCGACAACGTTGAGCGGCCGAACGAGCATGCCGCTGGTGAGCAGCACCCGGTAGTCGCTGCGATCTGGGATCAACTCGGGTAGATCGTCGAACTGCTCAGCGAATCGATCGATGATGCGCAACAGCTCGATCGTCTGAAAGTCCGTAGTCGACGGTTCGCCATTCGGTCCGCGCTCTGGACCCAGCTGGCGATCGAGATCCTCGAAGAACCCGGACGTCGCCCGGACCTGACGCCGATCGGTCAAGACCGCTGGGTCGGCTCGGTCTCCTCGATCCGACGAAGGATTCGGTCACGGGTACGGGCCAACAGCTCCTGAGGAGCGTCGACGGTATCCCAGATGATGCCGGACTCGAAGATGGCGTCGACCTCAGCCGGGTCCATCGCCTCGAGCTCGCCCGCGGTCCACACCTTCCGGATCATGACCCCAGACTACTCGCCGCGTCTGACGTCGACGGCGGTTCCGAGAACCGCCGAGGCCGACTCTCGATCGTCCCGAGGGTTTCCGATGGTGTCGACCGGGCGAAACGCCGGGCCCAACTCGCCCACCCAGCGGCGAGCGCGATCACCCGGCCGGCTGGAACTGCACCGCCTCGGGATTGAACCGCGTGATCACGCCCACCGAGTCGCTGAGGTCGAACTTGTCCGGCCCTCTCGAAGCTTCACTCACGGCGGTGATCTCGATCGGGCCGAGGTGTGGGTGCCCGGAACTCGGACGTGGACGTTGACCAGGGCAAACACCGGCCGATCCTGAAGGGTGTGTATCGCATCTTGGACCGCTTCCTCGCGTCGTTGGCCCGCATCGCCGTACAGTCCGGCCGCTCCAGAGACATCGAGATCATCGTCTTGCGCCACCAACTCGCCCTACTCCGCCGCCAGCACAAGCGGCCCGCACTCACCGACGGCGACCGATCGTTACTCGGAGCCCTCGCCCAAGCACTCCCCCGACCACACCGCCAAGGCTGGCTCGTCACCCCCGACACCCTGCTCCGGCGGCACCGCCGACACATCGCCCGACACTGGACCCAACCACCCCAGACCCCGGGAAGGCCATCGACCGGGGCCGAAATTCGCAGGCTCATCATCAACATGGCGACCCAGAACCTGACGGGGTCGATCGTAGGGCGGTGTCATGCGAGGATGGAGCGATGACCGATCTGACCCTTCTTCGCGGCGAGACAAGCCTCGCGGCCTCGGTGTACGGAAACCCCGACGATCCCGCTGTGCTGCTTATCCACGGCCTGTCCGGGAGTCGCGACACGTGGGAGGAAGCCGTGGACCGCCTGCGCCATCGCTACCAAGTCTGGACCCTCGATCTGCGGGGTCACGGTCACTCCGACCGGGCCGACAGCTATCTGATCGATGACTATGTCTCCGACGCTGAAGCCATCCTCGACGTGATCGGACGGTCGACGGTGGTTGCCGGTCACTCGCTCGGTGCCGTCGTGGCGGGTGCACTGGGCCAAGCGCCACATCCCCTGGTTCGCGCCGTGCTTCTGGAGGACCCGCCTTGGTACCTGGGCGAGCAGGATGAATGGGACAAGGGTCTGTACAAGACGATCTTCCCGATGATTCGTTCCCAGCAGGTCGAGATGCAGACCGCGGGGGCATCGCTCACCGACTGGGTGCAGGCAGTCGCAACGGCCCCATCACCCAAGGGCCGCACCGCGGCTGACCACGTTCAGGCCCGGCACATCCTGTGCTCGGCCTCGGCTCGCATGCGCCACGACCCTCGAGCATGGGATACGTCGATAGACCAGACCCTGCTCGCAAGCCATCGACCCGACACTCCCATCCAGATCCCGGTCACCGTCATCCAGGCGGATGCGCAACTCGGGCCAGCCTTCCTGCCCGGCCACAACGACCGCTTCCTGGCCACCAACCCAAACGCAGACATCATGCTCTACGAGGGTGCGACCCATCTGATCCACGCCGGCATAGAACACGCCGACCGCTTCCTCGGCGATCTGGACGCCTTCGTCTCAGCCCACGCTCAGGACCAGAGTCGACACGACCGACCCTGAAATGACTTCGAGTCGTCCCGTCGTCGGCGCTTCTGGCCCTAGCCGCCACTCGGGCTCGAACATCACACACTCCTGACCCACACTCCTCCCGGCAGAATGGGATGTGTCGCGGGTCGTGGTGGGCGGGTACGTCTTCAGCGATGTAGAGCGTCGGCGAGTGGAGGCCGCCCACCCGTGAGGCGGCGCGGCTCGTCTGTGGTGATGAGACGAAAGGAGACGGCTATGAGCTCTTCGCGCGACGACAGCGTGAATCATTCGAACCACTGACTGGCGTCCCCCGAGCGAGTCCGATAGGACCTCGACCTCGAGGCCGGCCGCTTCGACGAAACCGTGGCGCACGGCTGACGCGCTCAGGATCCCGGACTCGCCAGCCGCCAGCCGCCAGCCGCCAGCCGCCAGCCCACGAAATCAGGGCGTGTTCACCCAGACACAGTCATAGTTCGCGGCATTCGACTCCTTGTCGAAGTCCGTCCCGTTCCCATCCGAGCCGGGCTGACCAGTGTGCACGTGCTCGTGAAAGGCGTGTCCACCCTCGTGCCACTGGATGCCCACGGGGGACCATCACGGGCTTCTGCCAGTAGCACCACAGTGGCATCACCTCGATTCGAGCGGTCATCCCGCCACCCCCTTGCGCCGAGCCCGTCGGCTCGATGTGCCACTCCAGCAAGGGTCACTTGGCGGAGAGAGGGGGATTCGAACCCCCGGAACCCTTGCGGGTTCAACGGTTTTCAAGACCGACGCAATCGTCCACTCTGCCATCTCTCCGCCCAGGAGACTATCGGTTCAACCACCGTCGTGACGTCCCGAAACAGCCGCGCCCAAGCTGCCGCGCCGAAACACCCGGCAAATCGGTGCACGATAGGGGGATGGCATCGTTCCTCGTCCTGATCTTGCGGCTCGCGGTGTATGTGTTCATCGCGCGGGCGTTGCTGAGCTGGTTTCGCATTCGTCCCGGCAACCCACTCTTTCCGTTGGTCGACGCCATCAATCGCGGCACCGAGCCCATCCTCAGCCCGATACGACGCGTGCTGCCGTCAATGGGTGGACTCGACCTATCGGTGTTCGTCGTGATCATCGGCATTCAAGTGATCCTCATCCCCCTTGCCGCCAATCTCTGAGGATGATTGGGACTCGTGCTGACGTTGGCCTCGCCCTCTGATCGGCCGAGGGCGGGACGATGAGCGCTCCTATTCGGTGACGTCGTACTCGGGCAATCCGTACGGGGACACCACGGCCAGGTAGGGCGTTGGATCACCGGTCCATGCCATCGTCGACACTTGGGCGACGCTGCGGCGGCCACTGAAGGCCCGAAGCAGCTCGAATGCGGATCCGCTCAGGCTCGCCACGACCGGACCGTCCCCCGACTGCCAGGCCTGCACGCCGGCTTCAACCCGCACGATCGGCAACCCGGCCGCGGCCACCCGGTCACAGAAGAACGGACCGTAGCGAAGCAGGCCGGTCCGCACCGCAGGAGCGTCCCGACCCTCTCGGCGCCCGAGTGCGCCCAGGACATCGTGGTAGTGGGTGACCAGATCAGCGGTAAGCCGTACGGCCAGGAAGGGATCGTCGGTGAATCGGCGGTCGATGGCCTCGGCCATCTCGAACCATGCTTCGCTGACGGCTCCCACACTCAGCGCCCGGCGCTCGTCCACCTGAACCGCGGTCCAGGCGTCCGAACCGACCCCATCGAGCCTTCCCGCGAGAAAGTCAGCGTTGATTCCCACCACATGAGCCAGCACATCGGCGATCGTCCAGTCCGGACACTGTGGCACGACCACACGAGTCTCCTCGTCCGACAGTCCACCGACGAGGCGGGAGAACGACGAACGAAGCTCGGCATAGACGACCGATGGAGGCGGATCGCCTGCGACGGTGAACGCATCAGTCGGAGTAGGGAGAGTCACGCCGATCAACCTAACCAATTCGCGATCGATCTTCGCTACAATCCCAACGCCATGGAGAGGTGACAGAGTACGGTCGATTGTGCCTCCCTGCTAAGGAGGTGTCTGCGTAAGTGGACCGTGGGTTCAAATCCCACCCTCTCCGCTCGATGGTACGGAGCCCGGCCCAGCGCCGGGCTTCGGCCGTTCTCCCACGGTCAATCCCCAGCGAGTGGTTCAGATTCCGCGACCCACGACACGGTCGGGGTGGATGCGCAACAACACGTTCGGCGAAGGCAACGGGTGTTCGGCCACCCACGCCTGAGCCTCGGCCCCTTGGTAGGGCCCGACCAGCGCCAACCGTTGGTCATCGGTGACGAACTCGTCCACTGTCGCCTGCCCCTCGATTCGCACGTAGCTCCCTCCGTGAGGGGCCAGTACGAGGAGTGAGACCTGCGGGTCACTACGGACATGTCGAGCCTTTGCCGAGTTGGGTCGGCAGCTGACCCACACGGTGTCCTCCTCGGCGCGAAACCACACCACCGACTGGGAGATCGAGCCATCGGGCGACCTGGTCGCCAGCACTGCATGCAGGGGGCGGCCGAGAAACGTCGCGACTTTCGAGGTCCACAGCGGTCGGTCTCGATCAGGAGGGGTTCCGGTTGAGGAGACGTTGTCGTCGGACGCTGCGACCATGCGCGCACGCTAGCCCGACAGCCGGAAGGTTGCCCAGCTAAGGTCCGGTCGATGTCGCCGTCTCTCGTGGTCCCCGCCGACAACCGGCCGCTCCGGTCCATCACCGACGATGAACGAGCGCAGTTCCAACGTGACGGCGTCGTGCTCCTACGAGGCATCTACCCGGACGGTTGGGTCGACCATCTTCGGGCCGCGATGACCGAGGTGTTCGAGCGGGATCCGGCGGCCGGCAGAGTCGGAGGAACGACCTCGGGACTCAGCGAGACCGGTGACCGCACCGAGATGGTGTCGCTCGTCAACCGCATCCTCGAACACGACCCCGGCGCCGATGTTGCACTGAGCGGTTCGTCTGCGCCGAGAGGTCGGAGCATCGTCGAGACCGCTGCCTGCTTCTGGCACCAAGACCTTCGCCGGCACTATCTCTCGAGTCCGCTGGCCGAGATCGTCGCCATCCTCACCGACAGCCGAGAGGTGACCCTCTACAGCGACCAACTCTTCCTGAAGGAACCGGGCTCGGCCGTACGAACCCCCTGGCATCAGGACAAGCCCTACTTCCTGCTCCAGGGCTCCAAGGTCGCAGTCTGTTGGGTACCGGTCGACACGGTCAGCATCGAAAACGGCGCGATGGGCTACGTGGTGGGCAGTCATCTCGCCGACAGGACCTACGTGCTCAGCGACTTCGTCTCCAAGACAAAGGCGTTTCCAGAGGTCGGTGGCATCACGATGGCCGGGCTGGATCCGCTTCCGCCGATCGAATCCGAGCCCGAGGCCTTCGAGCTGCGCTACTTCGATGCCGAGCCCGGCGACGTCATCGTTCACCACTGGGCGACGATTCATGGATCCACCGGCAATGTTTCCCAGCGTGCTCTCCGGCGGGCGGCATCGGTGCGCTACGCCGGCGACGATGTCACCTTCCTCCGCCGGGCGTCGTCGCCGGAACCGTTCCGCAACACGATCAACCTCGCCGACGGTGACCGACTCGATCGAGATCCGCACTTCACCCTCGCCTGGCCTCGCGTGCCAGGTTGAGCGGGCGTTCCGACACCTCTCGGTTCCTGCACATTCACCGGCGATAGCGTTGGAGGATGACCCGTCGCCTCAGCGAACTCCGCGCCTCTGACCTCCACGACCACGTCACGCCGGAATCGATCTTCGTCCTGCCCATCGGTGCAGTCGAACAGCACGGACCTCATCTTCCCTTCAACACCGATCTCGTCGTTGCCACCGAGTGCGCCGAGGCGGTGGTCGCCCGGGTTGGCGAAGCACTCGATCTCTGGCTGCTCGAACCGCTGGCGTTCACCAAGTCGAACGAGCACGCCGGCACGCCCGGTACGTTCTGGCTCGGCCCGGAGACCTTGCTTCGCGTGCTCGACGACATCGGGAGATCGATGGCGGCCACCCCCGCCCGCAAGCTGGCCTTCCTCAACGGCCACGGCGGCAACTCGTCGCTCCTGAACGTCGCTTGCCGCGAGTTGCGACTCAACCACGGACTCGAGACCTTCCTCCTCCACCCGAACGTACCGCCGGACCAGGGTGGGCCGTCGAATGCCGAGGAACTAGGAATGGGGGTCCACGGCGGCCTCGGTGAGACCTCGTTGATGCTCCATCTCCGTCCCGAGTTGGTCCGCATGGATCTGGCCGTCCGCAACATCCCCGAGCACCTCGCCGAGAACAAGCACGTGCGATTCGGTGGGTCGGTCACCTTCGGTTGGTTGGCCCACGACTTCGGTCCGACCGGGATGATCGGCGACCCGACGCTGGCGTCGGCCGAGCGCGGGGAGCGCAGCTTCAACGCTGCGGTCGACCGACTGGCCGAAGCCTTTGCCGAGGTCAAGGTATTCCGCCACTCCTAGCAAGTCCTTCAGTCGTCCGGAGTGCGCGCCGATACCGAGCCATGGATCCACACATCCGATGGATGCGCCGGCACCTGGCCTCAGCTGTTCTGCGACGCCTCGGCTGGGAGGCGGTCGCGGTCGGAGTCGCGTCGTGTGTGGTCGGGCTGCTCGCAGGAATCGGGCCGCTCCTCAGCGTCCCGTGGGCGTTGGTGGCCGTGCATCTCTATCTGGCTCTTCGACTGTCGGTGGCCTACCGCGCCGGGGCGCTCGACCGCCATGCCCTCGAGGTCTACATCGATCGGCGGCTCGTCTTCGGCGCCGACGACATCTCCACCGACGACGACCTCTCCCAGTTGCTCATTCGACGCGACCTCGATCCAATCGCCTGTCTCCGGGCCAAACCGGCCAACGATCCGTCGGGTCAAGGTGCCGATGACCCAGTCGTCGACGTCTTCCAGAGCCGGAACCATGTCATCACCGTGCTTCGAACTCGGCGCAGTACGGTGGGCGCCACCGACGCGATCCGCGTGGTGACCAAGCTCGCCGATGGGCGGGCTCTGCTCACCACGGCACGGGCGGTCCCCCCGATCACATCCCTCATCGTCAATCACCAGCCGGGCGCGTCGCCCACCGCCCTACTCGACACGCACACCCGAGCCGTCAAAGCCCTCGCCTCACGCAGCCTGCGCCCCATCACCTCCGGACCCGAGCTGGCCGTCGACCTGCTCCAGGTCGAGCAAGAGGCTCTGGCAGGACTCGGGCCGCTCCTGGCACCAGTGCTTGCACCCGAACGTCGGCAATCTGTGTTGGGGGTGACGGTCGCAGTGCCCCCGGCGCACGTCAGGTCGCTGGGGCTCTCGATGCCGATCGCCGCCCCTCATCGGGCTCGCCGACCACCATTGGGCGAAGCGGCCTGATCGACAGGTCAACACTCAACCGAGCACCTCGGGCGTGCTGGGTAGTCTTTGGGCATGCCTCTTCACGCCGATGTTGCCGCGATGCTCGACGCATTCGATCAAGCGGGGGGTCGGTCCCTCAGCACCGGGACCGCGGATGAACGCCGTGCCGGGTACGACGCCCACGACGAGGCCGGCGCGTCGCTTCGCAGGGTCTTCGCCGCGTGGGTGCGGCCATGAGCGACGACCTCACGGTGATCGTGGGCGGCACTGTTGTGAACGCGACCGGCGTCTTCCCGGCCGATGTCATCATCGAAGGCCGGCGCATTGCGGCCCTGGCCCATCGTGATTCGGCGCTCGCCCAGTCGGTCCGCTCCGCCGGCCATCGCCGCATCGACGCCACCGGCAAGTACGTCATCCCCGGCGGGGTCGATCCACACGTGCATCTTCAGCTACCCATGACCCCAGAGGCGATGTCGGCCGACAGCTTCGAGACGGGCACCCGAGCCGCCGCGCTGGGCGGCACCACGACCGTCATCGACTTCGCCGGGCAGCTTCATGGCACCAATGTCCGTGACGCCGTGGACCACCGACTCGCCGAGGCCGAGGGCCGGTGCGCCATCGACTACGCCCTGCACCTCTCCCTGGGTGACATTCACGACCAATCACTGAAGGACATGCGCATGTTGGTCGACGAAGGACTCACCAGCTTCAAGTTGTTCATGGCCTACCCGGGCGCCTGGTACTCCGACGATGGTCAGATCCTCCGAGCCATGCAGGTCGCGGCTGACACGGGCGCCATGATCATGATGCACGCCGAGAACGGCATCGCCATCGATGTCCTACGGGAACAGGCTGCCGCACTCGGGCGGACCGGTTCGGTGTGGCACGGCCGCACCCGCCCGGTCGAACTCGAGGGTGAAGCAACCCACCGCGCCATCCAACTGGCGGCCGTTGCCGGAGCGCCGCTCTACATCGTCCACCTGTCGGCGGCCGAGGCGCTCGAGCAAGTGGCCATCGCCCGGGACCGGGGCCGCAATGTCTTTGCCGAAACCTGCCCGCAGTACTTGTATCTCAGCCTCGAGGAACATCTCGATCAGCCCGGCCTCGATGGCATTCGCCACATCTGCTCTCCCCCACTTCGCTCCCGAACGCAGGGCCATCAGCGCACCCTGTGGTCAGGCTTGCGATCGGACGACCTGTCCGTGGTTGCCACCGACCACTGTCCGTTCTGCGATGCCGAGAAGCGGCTGGGTATCGATGACTTCCGGGCAGTACCCAACGGCCTGGGCACCATCGAACATCGGATGGACCTGCTCCACCAAGGCGTGGTGGCCGGGGAACTGACCCTTCCCCGTTGGGTCGAACTGTGCTCCACCACCCCCGCCCGGTTGTTCGGCCTCGCCGGCCGCAAAGGTGTTCTGGCCCCGGGCGCGGATGCCGATGTGGTGGTGTACGACCCCGAAGCCACCCACACGCTGGGCGTCGCCACCCATCACATGAACCTCGACCACTCGGTCTGGGAGGGCATGGAGGTGCGAGGCCAGACCTCGACGGTGTTGAGTCGCGGCACCGTCATCGTCGATGAGGGCCGGTTCGTTGGGCGGGCCGGCCACGGCCGATACCTGCAGCGAGATCTGCCCGAGCCCCTTCGCTGACCGCCTGCACCGGGATTCCGGCGCAAGCGCGTGCAGGCTTGTCCCGCCCAGCACAGCTGGGCGCACGCGGTTGGGGGAGGCTACATTCGCTCCCGCTCGACAGGTGGTCGAGCGAGCCCGGCACCTGACACGACTCGTGCCGCCGACAGACAGGGGAACCGGTGAGCGACAACAAGCCATCAGCCGTCTACGAGTTCATCCCGAAGCTCGGCAAGCTTCGGGACGAAGTCCTCTTCGGCGACGTGTGGGAGGGCGAGGAGCTGTCCAAGCGCGACCGGAGCATGATCACCGTCGCCGTGCTGACTGCCCTGTACCGCACCGAGGAGCTTCACCTGCACATCAAACGCGCCCTGGACAACGGCGTGACCGAGGACGAGTTGAAAGGCCTCATCACCCACATCGCGTTCTATGCCGGTTGGCCGACCGCAGTGAATGCCGGCCGGGTCGCGCTCGAGGTGATCGGCGACTGATGGGCGCCGAGGCGTTCGAGATCTTCGCCATCAAGTACGCCGAGCGCAGCGGCCACCGAGGGGAGATGTTCGTTCGGGGTGATCCCCACGACGGACCGCTCGACATGGACTACTTCGTCTGGGCGCTCCGCTCGCCGTCGCACACGATCGTGGTCGACACCGGTTTCGGCGAGCCCGAAGCAGCTCGGCGCAAGCGCACGTTCCTTCGGGATCCTGCGTCATCCTTGGCGCTGGTGGGCATCGACGCTGCCACCGTGACCGACGTGGTGTTGACCCACATGCACTACGACCATGCCGGCAACCTCGACTCCTTTCCTGCGGCCCGCTTCCACATCCAGGACGTCGAAGTGCAGTACGTGACCGGGCGATCGATGTCCCATGAGTCGCTGCGTCACTCGTTCCGCCTCGACGATGTGCTGGGGCTGATCCGCAAGGTCTACGACGACCGCGTCGTGTTCCATCGAGGCGACGGCCAACTCGTGCCGGGCGTCAGCCTGCACCTCATCGGCGGCCACACGCCCGGTCAACAATCGCTGCGTGTCAACACCCGACGGGGACAGGTGGTCGTG
>JAHECQ010000511.1 GCA_024641625.1 Acidimicrobiales bacterium
TCGACGGGTCGCTCGTGATCGACGGGCTCGCCAACTGATGGAGCCCCTCGCCGCGCCTGCATGAATTCGCGCTGCGCCGGCGAGGGATGCAACGGGGAGCCGCCCAGGTAGGTCTGACGCTGACGTCGGGCCGGTGCCCGGGTGAGCAGCCTGGTACGGTCGGTCCAGCGAGGGGAGGCCGACCATGGCTGATGATGTGTTCCAGCGAGTCGACGAGCTCGAGGAGGCAACGATCCAGCGGATCATCGACCGTCTCGAGTATCGGGGCACGGACCCGGTGTTCGCCGCCATGCGCGACGCTTACCTCGATGCGATCGACCTGGCCGCCGCCGATCGGGTCATCGAGATCGGCTGCGGGACCGGGGTGGTGGCTCGGGCCATCGCCCGACGTCCCGAGTTCACCGGGGAGCTTCACGCCACCGATCTCACCAAGGCCTTCGTCGAGGCCGCAGCTCGGTTCGCCGAGGCTGAGGGTCTCGGTGATCGGATCAACTTTGCCGTGGGCGATGCCAATCGGATCGATCCGATCGACGGCGGCTATGACATCGTGATCGGCCACACGTTGATCAGCCACGTGGCCGATCCCGACGGACTCGTTGCCGCAGCCTCCGCTGCGCTCCGCTCCGGCGGGCGCCTGGTGCTCTTCGACGGCGACTACGCCTCGCTGATCGTCGGCATCGGTGCCGACGCCGAGCTCGATGCCCGGGTGATGAGCGCGGCTATGCAGGCGGCGTGCGCCAACCCGCGGGTGCTGCGAGCGATGCCCCGCATGCTGCGAGATCACGGCCTCGAACTCGAATTGGTACAGGACCATGTGTACTCCGAGGTGGGAACCGGCGAGTTCTTCGTCGGGTTGGCCGAATACTCTGCCCCGATCGTTTCCGGCGTGGGAGCGGTGCCCCGCGACGATGTCGACCGCTGGCTGGCCGGGCTCCGCCAAGCCAACGCAGACGGTGTCTATTTCGGGGCCTGCAACTACTACGCCTCTATCGCCACCAGACCCCAGTGAGCGATGAGTCGGGCGCGGACTCCCTGGCATGATCGCCGAGGTTCGAGAGCTCGTGCGCTGGACGGCGATCCGGTACCCCTGGCACTACTTGGTTGCACTCCACTGCGGGAACGTTCCGTGTGGGCGCCAACCACGGCCTCGAGTTCGCTTGAGCAACACCCGCAGCCCCCACTCGCCAAGCTCGAGCTGCGGCCACTCAAGAAGCGATTCTCGAAGCGTTCGCCGATCAGCTCGGCGAACCGGGACGAGACACGCTGTCGCCGACGGAAGCCGCAGCGCGCGCCGGCGTCTCGGTGTGCAGGCGTCCCAGCTGAGTGGCGGCCAGCGCAGCTCGCCGACCCTGGGTGGCGCCGCCGGTGTCCACTCTGCCAGACAGCAGATTCAGGCCACTCGTCAGGCGCGTTCGGTGCCATGACGGGCCGGTCGTTCACCAGATTTCGCCTGCGGGATTGTAGACGGCCCGGGTCTGGCGGAGTTGCCTGGCCAGGGTCCGGGCGATGGCGATGGCGATGGCTGGGCTCTTCTCGATGAGTTCGGCGAGGTGGTCGCGTGAGAAGACCTGGAGGGTCATGATGGTGCGGGCGGTGACGGTCTCGGTGGGAACCATGTCGTCGATGAGGGACAGTTCGCCAATGGCGTCGCCGCTGTGGATCGTGCCCATGCCGAGTCCGTGGCGGGTCAGGGCGGCGATGCCCTCGACGATGACGAAGACCTCGTCGGGGGTCCGGAACTCCCGGCAGATGACTTCGCCGGGGAACACGGTCCGGGTTTCGATGAGGGCGCTGTCGACCATGTCACGGTCGGCTCCCTCGAGATGGCTGAACAGGTTCGTGGTGTGCAGGCTGGTGGTCATGTCTTCCCCTTTGACTGGTGCTTGGTGGTGTCACTGTGAAGGAGAAGTCGAGTGGCGTCTGTGAGCCCGATCACAGAGCAGCAAGTTTTCCTCGGAGGCGCCGGCCCGGTGTTAGCTTCAAGGCGGAATCTCGGGAGGGCCTTGACGATGATCTCGGGTTGGTGGTTGGCGGATCGATGACCGGAGTGGTGCTTCCCCCCGACGAGGTCGACTACCTCCGAACCGTCGGCCGTTGCCGAAGCCTCGAGCACGACGAGCCGTTGTGCTTCGAGGGGGCGCCTCCGGGCGAGGTGTTCCTGGTCGAGTCGGGTGCCGTGCGGATGGTGATGACGGCGCTGTCGGGTCGGGAAACGTTGCTCGACACCAGGGGTCCCGGTGAACTGGTCGGCGAGTTCTCGGCCCTCGATGGGACGCCCCGTTCGGCGTCGGTGTACGCCGACGAACCGACGGCGGTCGTGGTGTTGACCCGGCAGGGTTTCCTCGACGCGCTGGCCGCAAGGCCCGAGTTGGCCCGAGTCCTGTTGGTGGGCCTGGCGGCCAAGGTCCGGGCGGCCGATCAGCGGACGGTGGGCCGAGACTCGGCCGATGTGACCGCTCGCGTCGTCGCCCAGCTCGTAGCGCTCAGCCAGGCGTTCGTCGAGTCCCATCCTGTCGGTCAGCCGATTCGGCTGGTGATCCGTCAGGCCGATCTGGCCGCTCGGGTGGGCTCGACCCGTGAGACGGTGGCCCGTGTGCTGGGTGAATTGCGCGAGGGTGGCGTGCTCGAAACCGGTCGAGGCGTCATTTGCGTGTCGGGTCTCGGGCGTCTCCGGTCGTTGTTGTGAGAGGCTGCCTGGGTGGCTGCCGGTGATGCCCCGTCGGGGACCGTGACGTTCTTGTTCACTGATATCGAGGGGTCGACGGCGCGGTGGGAGGCCGATCCGGTTGGGATGGATCGGGCGGTGGCGGTGCATGATGAGGTGTTGCGGTCGGTGGTCGAGGCGCGTGGGGGGTGGTGTTTCAAGCACACGGGTGATGGGATGCAGGCGGCGTTCGGTTCTCCTCGTGAGGCGATTTTGGCGGCGGTTGATGCGCAGCGGGGGTTGGGGTTGCCGGTGCGGATGGGGATCGCGACGGGTGAGGTCGAGTTGCGGGGTGGGTTGTATTTCGGGCGGGTGTTGAATCACACGGCCCGCGTCGAGGACGCTGGGCACGGCGGCCAAATCTTGGTGGCGGCGTCGACGGCGGCGTTGGTCGGTGATCTCGGCG
>JAHECQ010000512.1 GCA_024641625.1 Acidimicrobiales bacterium
CGGGTGAACGCCGTTGGCGGGCTGCTCGTCGTGCCGGGCTGTCATCGGTACCGGCGGTCGTACGTGATGCCGACGACAAGACGTCACTCGAGCATGCGCTCGTCGAGAACCTGCACCGCGAGGATCTGAATGCGCTCGAGGAGGCCGCGGCCTACCAGCAGCTGATCGACGACTTCTCGCTGACGCAAGAGGAGGTGGCGAAGCGGGTGGGGAAGAGCCGCTCTGCGGTCGCGAACACGCTTCGTCTCTTCCAGCTCCCGACCTCAGTCCAGAAACTGGTGGCGAGCGGCGAGTTGACGGCCGGTCACGCTCGCGCCCTCCTCGCCATTCCCGACCGGGCGCTCCAGCAAGAGCTCGCGGCGCGTTGTGTGAACGACGGGCTCAACGTTCGCCAGATCGAGGAGGCGGTGCGTCAGCTGCACGCGGAGGCTGGGGAGGAGCCGGCTGCGTCGAGCGACCGCGCTCGAGCCGTTGGCCAGACTCGCCCCGCCGCCTTGCTCGAGCTCGAGGAACTGCTCGGCGCTCACCTCGATACGCGCGTCGGTGTTGCCATGGGCAAGTCGAAGGGCCGCATGACGATCGAGTTCGCCGATCTCGAGGATCTCGAGCGGATCTATCAAGTGTTGATGGGTCACGGATCGCCTGTCGACAACGATTGAAAACTCTTTTCACCCGCGAGTTGTGATCGAGGGTGGAGAGGTTGATGGTTACACACAGCTTGTGGACAAGGGTGTGTGTAACCCTGACTCTTGACAGAGGGTCGAGAGTTGACGAGGACGCGTGGATCTGGCCGGTGACGGTGTTTCACGAGAAACATTCTTGACCGGCGTCGGCTCGATGGTTGGCGCAAGACGCGAACGAGGACCGACTCCCGATCGGGGAGCGGCCCTCGTTTCGTATCGATGGTGTTCGTCCGAGGCATCGTGCCTCTCGAACGTCGGGAGATCAGAGACCGAATTCCTCGATCAGCTGAGCCTTGCCCTTGGCGCCGACGACCTTCCGGTCGATCTCACCATCGCGGAACACGAGCATCGTCGGAATGCTCATCACGCCATAACGCTGGGCGATCGAAGGGTTTTCGTCGACGTTGAGCTTGGTGATCTTCACCGCGCCGGCCTGCTCGACGGCGATCTCCTCCAGAATTGGAGCGATCATCTTGCACGGCCCGCACCACTCGGCCCAGAAGTCGACGACGACGGGTTCGGCCGCGGCGTTGATGACTTCGTCAAAGGTTGCTTCGGTGAGGTTGGTGATGTTTTCTGACATGTGCGTCTGCCCTCCGGGCGGGTGGATTCGAATCGAGAGGAACGTTGGTCGGCAGTGCCGACATGGCAGTTGGGACAACCGATGTCGCTGGTGGTTCTATTCCGGAATGTGGGTGGCTTCGAGCCACCGCTCGGCATCGATGGCGGCCGAGCAGCCGGAGCCTGCGGCGGTAATTGCTTGTCGATAGATGTCGTCTTGGACGTCACCGCAGGCGAAGACACCAGGGACGCTGGTCCGAGAGGTCGGTGCTTCGGTGATGAGGTAGCCGTTGTCCTTGAGTTCGAGTTGGCCATCGAACAGCGAGGTGTTGGGGCGGTGGCCGATGGCGACGAACAAACCCGTCACGACGAGCTCGCCGGACTCGCCGGTCTGGGTGTTCTCCGTGACGAGCTTCTCGACCGACTGCTCCCCGACGACGTCGGTGACGACCGTGTTCCAGAGGAAGCGAATCTTGGGGTTGGCGAGGGCACGGTCTTGCATGATCTTCGAGGCCCGCAGCTCATCGCGCCGCACCACGATCGTGACGGACTTCGCGAACTTGGTGAGGAACGTGGCCTCCTCGAGGGCGGAGTCGCCGCCGCCGACCACCGCGATCTCGTGGTCACGGAAGAAGAAGCCGTCGCAGGTGGCGCAGGTGGACACGCCGTGACCGAGGAGCCGCTGCTCGTTCGGGAGATCGAGCATGAGGGCGGTGGCGCCGGTGGAGACGATCACAGTTCGGCTGAGGTAGGTGGGCTCGGTCGCTGCGGGGTCGCCGACCCAAACCTTGAACGGCCGACTGGAGAAGTCGACCTTGGTTGCCTTCTCGGTACGGACATCGGCGCCGAAACGAACGGCCTGCTCGCGGAAGCTGATCATCAGCTCGGGGCCCATGATGCCGCTGGGGAAACCGGGAAAATTCTCGACTTCGGTGGTCAGCATGAGCTGGCCACCGGGCTGATCGCCGGTCGATGACGGCTCGCCTTCGAGGACGAGCGGCTCGAGGTTGGCTCGTGCGGTGTAGATCGCCGCGGTGAGTCCCGCGGGTCCGCTCCCGAGGATCAGGACGTCGTGGATCTTGTTTTCGGACATTGAGTACTCCGGGTGGGGCCAGGGGTTGGGTGATGTTGGCGCAGCCCACTCACTATCTCAACCCGACGTCAGGCGTCCTTCTTCCGCCACAGAAATCCGCCGACGGCGCTGAACAGCGAACCAAGGATCAGGTAGGCGAGCCAGGGGTTCCCCTCGTCGACGAAGGGGAGATAGCCGGTCGCCACGACGAGCAGACGCACCACCATGATGAGGAGGAGGATGGCAAGGACCATCGCAATGAGTGCGATCGGGAAGAAGTAGACGCCCATACGGGAGGCGACCAGCGCCTTGCCGGTGGTGGCACCCTTGACCGTGTCGACATAGCCGACCAGCGTTGCGGTCAGGGTGGTCGGCCAGTCTTGCTCGCCGCCGGCGACGGGCTTGGTGTTGGGAAGTGCATCTGCGTCTGACATCGGCGATGATCCTAGTCAGTCGGCACCGGGATTGCCGGGTCCCGATTCTGGAGCGACGGAAGCGACGAGTGACCGAGTGATCAGCGCCGCTCGACCGCGCTCAGAACGGCACATTGGCGGGTCACCACGATCAGTCGGTCGACCGGAACCGTCGTGAAGATCAACACGGCCGACTCGCCGTCGAACCGAATCGGAGCCGACCTCGGCTGGTCGTAACCCTCGAGAACGGCCGGGCATCGGGCTTGCAGTTCGGCCAACTGGTCGGCAGCGGCTCCAGCGCTGCGGGTGAGGGCCTGATCGGCGAGGAGTCGATCGACGACCGCGAACAGGTCGTCACCCGATTGGACCTCGGCA
>JAHECQ010000513.1:0-1719 GCA_024641625.1 Acidimicrobiales bacterium
GCCAGGAGACAACAGATCGAGGCCGACTGCCGCGCGAGCGCCGAGAACTCGGTGTGGAAGCCGAGTTCGTCTTGGAGGTCGATGGCGACCTGCATCTGCTCGAGCGCCAGATGCGGCAGGTCCTGGTAGGTGGCGCGAAAGGCAGCGACGAACTGCAACAGAGCGGCGGCCTGGGTGGCGTCGGGTCCAGGCGGTAGCCGGCGCTGGATCTCTGCGGCCTCGGCCAATTCCTCGCCCCCTCTCGAAGCGTCTGCCGCCGCAAGGGCGTTGCCGCGAATCACCAGTCCGTACACCTGATGGAGCGGGTCGGGTGACTGTTGCAGCCAACGAATGACTCCGGCGCTGCGTGCATGATCTACTACCAGCGACGTCAGCCAGTACTGGTTGCAGACCAGATAGCCGACCAGATCGTCGCCGTCATCGAGGCCCTCCAAGCACCGATCGGCGAGTTCGAGTCCCTGTGTGGGGTGCGCGCAGAACACCGTGAAGGCACCCAGGAGCAACCTCGAGGCGGTCGACCAGCGTTGTTGCCCTGCCGCCCAGTCGAACGCGGCCACGATATTGGCCCGATCCGGACCGAGCAGGTCTCGGGCTTCCAGGTCGGCCCACATGGCGATCGGGTGGCGTAACGCTCGTTCGAGGTAATGGTCGAGATGACGATCCCGTGCGTCCTTGGCGTCTCCAGCGGCGGCCAGACGTTGTCTCGCATAGGCCGCCGTGGTTTCGAAGAGTCGGAACCGCGACCGCCCGCCAACCTCCTCATGGGTGACGAGGGACTTCGCGATCAACGAGTCCACCAACTCCACCGCCACAGCACGAGCAAGACCGCTCACCGCAGCGACCGCATCGAGATCGAACGTTCCCACGAACACACCCAACGCCCGCAACACGGCCTGTTCATCGGCATCAAGGAGCTCATAGCTCCAATCGAGCGTCGCCTCCAGGGTGCGCTGGCGCTGTCGACGTCTTCCACCACCCAACAATCGGAAGCGATCCTCGATGCCGGCCAACAACTCGACCGGGGTCATCACCGTGCAACGCGCCGCCGCCAGCTCGATCGCCAACGGCATCCCATCGAGCTGGCGGCACAAATCGGCCACCACCGCCCGATTCTCCACCGACAACACGAACGAGGAATTGACCGCCGAGGCGCGTTGGCCGAACAGCTCCACCGCAGCCGCTGCATCGTCGTCGACCGACAACGGCGGAAGTCGAAGCGCCTGCTCGCCGTCCACATCGAAGCGTTCGCGGCTGGTCGCCAACATCGCCGACGTCCCCGGTCGGGCCACGAACCGCTCAGCCAGCTCAGCAACCTCATCGACCAGGTGCTCGCAGTTGTCGACGATCAACAGCAGGTTCTTGGCCGCCACATACTCCAGGATCTGCTCGGTCGGATCCCCGGTCACCAGGCTCAATTCCAGACCCGACGCAACCGCCGCGGGAACCAGCGCACCATCAGACACCGGTGTCAGATCCACGAACCACACACCATCAGGGCGATGCGGAAGCTCTTCTTCGCCCACCGCCAGCGCCACGCGAGTCTTCCCGGTCCCCCCTGCCGCGGTCAGCGTCACCAACCGAAACGAACCCAACGCCTCCCGCACTCGACGCACATCCTCGGTTCTCCCAACCAGACCAGTCACCGCGGCCGGCAGATTCGTCAAATCTGGATCCACCACCCGAAGCGCAGGAAAATCGTCCTCGCCGAACTGCCAAAGC
>JAHECQ010000513.1:1729-3096 GCA_024641625.1 Acidimicrobiales bacterium
CCGATGAACACCAAGATCACGAACCGACACCCCCGCGGCCTGACGCACCGGGTCAGTCAACAGCACCTGACCGCCATGACCAGCCGCCTCCAACCGAGCCGTCAGATTCACCACCGGACCGAAATAGTCACCACCACGCTCCTCTGCCTCACCCACATGCAGACCCATCCGCACCCGAAGCACAGGACCCGGCCACTCGGCCTCAGCCAGCGCCGCCTGCGCAGCCTCAGCCGCGGCGACCGCCTCCGACGCCCGCCCAAAGGCGACCGCGAACGAATCACCCGCCGTGGTGAACACATACCCGCCCCGAGACTCCACCGCATCTCGCAGGATCCGATCATGAACCAGCAAGCTGGCCGACATCGCGTCACGGTCCTCGGCCCACAACCGCGTCGACCCCTCCACGTCAGTCAACAAGAAGGTCACGATCCCCGATGGCAAGGCACGCCGAGTACCTTCACCGGCTTCCCTCTCGACCACCAACGCACCCTAGACCCTCAGCCCTCTAAGAACAGACCCCGCTCGCTAGCAAGGTTTCCCGCCGACTCAGGTGTGGACCGTGAATGCGTTTCGTCGGTCACGCCCGAAGCGGTAGATCGAGAAGTCACGATCAAAGGCGATTGCTTCGTGAACACCAAGGCGCTGCATTACCGACCAGCTCGTGCGATCGACGATCGAGAAGGATTGATCGACGAAGGCCAATCGGATCGTTGCGGCGACTTCAAGGTCCGCGAGTATCGCCGATTCCACTCGAGCGATACCGGCTCGAATCGAGTTCACGAGTTGCTCAGCAACCTCATCGCCCAGCCGGCTAGAAGCAAGAAACCAGGTCTCGACCAGCACATGATCACTCGTCAACAGCTGTCCCTCGAATTGGCTCAGCAACAAGGTGGCACGCTTGTGGCTTCGGTCGCTGCTATCTGCGGCTGCGTACCATGCTGAGGTGTCGACGAAGACCGTCACACGTCGCGTCGAGCTGCGATTGCGTCCCGGCTGGCGCGGGGTTCGTTGGCGATGTCGCTTCCGCCCGAGTCGCCAAGCGCAAATATCGACGACACCGATGCTTGGGTGTCGTCAGCGCCGAGATCGCGATCGACAAGGGTCCTGATGTACTCGGCCATCGTGATTCCGAGCTCGCTCGCCTTTCGCTTGACCCGCGCATGTTGTTCATCATCGAGAGCGATCTGAGTTCTCATAACGCTACATCATAACATCATCCAGATCCGACGGCTGCCCCAGATGATGCGTCCGTTCACCCCATCACGACCAGTCCAAGACGCAGGCGGCCAGACCTGGCGTTCAATCCCATCACCCGGATTGTCAAGCGGTGATGTCGGGCGGTTTCCGGTGGCGATTCAGAGGCGTGC
>JAHECQ010000514.1 GCA_024641625.1 Acidimicrobiales bacterium
GTCGTCTACGGGACCGTGCTCCCCTGGATGCACGACCGCACCGGCGATCCCGACAACCCCCGACCGGCGTGGTCGGAGTTCTACCGGGTCACCGACCAACAGGCCACCGAATGGAAGACGCTGCGGGCGCGGTATCCTTCCGCCGCCCTCGTCGTGGCCGGCGACCTCAACCACAACCTCGGCGGACCCCACTATTACGGCACCGACAAAGGCCGAACCCAACTCCGAGAAGCCCTCGCCGGCGCCGGCCTCGAATGCCTCACCGAATCCGAGAACTTCCCCGCCGGCCAACTCGACTACCCACCCATCGACCACGTCTGCGCCGCCGGCCCCCACGACCGGCGACTCACAGCCTCGGTCGAAGGATGGAAGAAGACCACCGCCGACGGCGTCACCCTCAGCGACCACTCCGGAGTACTGGCCGACATCGAACTCCCACAAGCACAGGACTCGACAGGACCCGAATGACAGCGACGAACTGGCGGGCACGCCAGTTCCGGGATCACGACGACGGCAACCTCGACCAATGCACGACGACCCCGAACAGCTCACAGAGCTCCCCGAACCATGGACCAAACCCCTCCTGACCGTCAGCGAAGCCGGGACTGTCAGGTGAACGGTGTAACTGGCCTGGCCGGGTTACGTGTCCTTGGCGAGTGGTCTGATTCTAGAAGAGTCTCCCTTCGAAGGTGATGGCGAACGCGTTGAGGGCTGGTTTCCAGCGGTTCATCCAACGGGCTGCGCCTTTGCCTGTCGGGTCCAACGATCGGACAACGAGATACAGACACTTCAACGCTGCCTGCTCGTTGGGGAAATGCCCGCGGGCACGGGTCGCCCGCCGGAACCTGGCGTTCAACGACTCGATCGCGTTCGTCGAGTAGATCACCCGACGGATCTCCGGGGAGTAATCGAGGAACGGAACGAACTCTGGCCACGCTCGCGCCCACAACCCTTTGATCGCCGGATACTTCGACCCCCACTTCGCGTCGAACCCGGCCAGCCGTTCCGCCGCGTCGGCCTCGTTCACCGCGGTGTAGACCGGCCGCAGATCCCGGGCCATGACATCCCAATCAGCCTTGGACGCCAGGCGGAACGTGTTACGGATCAGATGCAACACACAGGTCTGGGTGACCGCCAGCGGCCAGGTCGTCTCGATCGCGTCCGGCAGCCCTTTCAGGCCGTCGCAGACCACCATGCACACATCCTCGGTCCCACGGTTGCGGATCTCGGTGAGGACGCCGAGCCAGAACTTGGCGCCCTCACCGCCGTTCCCGATCCAAAGGCCGAGGATGTCTCGTTTGCCGTCCACGGTGACCCCGATCGCGGTGTAAACCGGCCGGTTCGCGACCTGGCCGTCACGGATCTTCACCACGATCGCGTCGATGAACAACACTGGATACACCCGGTCCAACGGCCGGTTCTGCCACTCGACGATGTCTTCGAGGACCCGGTCGGTGATCTTCGAGATCGTCTCGCGTGACACCTCGGTCCCATAGGTTTCGGCCAAATGGGCTTGGACCTCGCCGGTCGTCAACCCTTTCGCGGTCAACGAGATCACCATCGAGTCCACCCCGTGAAGCCGGCGTTGACGCTTCTTCACCGTCTTCGGATCGAATGTTCCGTCACGATCTCGTGGCGTGTCCACTTCGATCAAGCGAGCATGCGAGCCGCCGACTCCTCGGTGATCACTGTCTTGGTGCGGGTCCCGTTGCGGGAGTTGCCGCCGTTACGGCCCTCGGGCGAGTGTTTGTCGTAGCCGAGATGCTCTTCCATCTCGACTTCGAGGCCGGCCTCGAGGACCTGTTTGGTCAGTTTGCCGAGCAGGCCGCCAGGGCCGACCAGGTCAACCCCATCGGCACGGGCTTGTTCAACCAGTTCCTCAGCGATCGATGGATCAAGCGGCGTTGGCAGCCCCAGTTCGGGCTCAGTCTTCTTCTTCGGTGCCATCACGACACCATCATCATTCATCATCAGATAGTCCTTCCGGTGAGCCTCAGCTCAACCAGTCAGACCAGACCAGATCCACCGTTTTCCTGACAGTCCCGTCTACCGGGCCACCGATTGGGCATTCTGCTTTGCCGTCATCGCAATTGTGACTGCGGCGAAGACGGCGACGTACGAGGGCTACCGGTAGTGTTCGATTGATGGAACCGATGCCCCCGATTCGCTACGCGACGAGCGGCGATGTGCACGTCGCCTTTGCGTCGTTCGGGCACGGGGAAGACGTTGTCCTCACGTCGGCTGCAACCGGGACGATGGATTTCCTGTGGGGCTTCGTGCAGGATGTCGGCCGGCATGCTCGGGTCACGTGGTATGACAAGCGGGGCATCGGCCGTTCCGACGGGGCAGCGAACTTCACGTTCGAGGAACGCATGGACGACATCCGTGCCGTCATGGACGAAGCGGGAATCGAGAGCGCACACCTGACCGGTGCGTCAGAAGGCGGCCCGATGAGCATCTTGTTCGCCGCCACCTACCCGGAGCGAGTGAAGTCGCTCACTCTGTACGGCAGCTACCCCTCCGCGAGGAGACGCCCTGACTACCCCTACGGATGGGATATGACGCTTCGCGAGTACGACCGGTTCGTCGACAGGGTGGTCGGCTGGGCGCTTGGCGATCCTGAAGACACCCAGTGGTTCTGGGAGATGTTCTCTCCGTCGAACGCGGCACGACCGGAGTTCATCGAGGCGATGCGGGGAGGCACCGGCATCACGAGCCCAAACGCGGTGCGGCTCGTCTGGGAGAACATGTACGAGGTCGATGTCCGCTCGGTACTGCCCGCCATTCGGGTGCCGACGACCATCGTGCACCGCACTGGGGACCGTGTGTCGCCCATCGAGGGCGGGCGCTACCTCGCCGAACACATCCCGGGAGCAAGGCTGGTCGAGACCCCGGGCAATGACCACATCACACCCGGGCAGCCCAATCAAGAATGGATCGATGCAATCGTTGAGAACATCACCGTTACGGCGCCCAAAGCACCGGGCGACACGGATCGGCGGTTGGCGACGGTGTTGTTCACCGACATCGTCGACTCGACGCCGGCCGCGGCCAGCGCAGGCGACCGGGCTTGGAGCGATCTGCTCGAC
>JAHECQ010000089.1 GCA_024641625.1 Acidimicrobiales bacterium
CGAACAGTTGCGTCGGCGTCCCTTCGATGATCTGGTCGAAGCGCTGGCCCAGCTCGGGGTCAAGACATCGGGGGCGCGCCTCCCGATCCGGATCGACGCCCGGGGTCTCCCGGGCGGAGCAATCCAGGTGCCGGGTTCGGTGTCGAGCCAGTTTCTCTCCGGGCTGTTGCTGAGCGCGCCGTGCGCCAATGACACCATCGTCATCGAGGTCCGGGGAGAGTTGGTCTCCCGCCCCTATGTCGAACTGACGCTGACCACCATGCGTGCCTTTGGTGGGGTGATCGATCAGGAAGGTCTCGATCGTTTCGTCGTCCACCCGAGCGGTTACCGGGCCACCAGGTTCAACGTCGAGCCCGATGCGTCGGCGGCCTCCTACTTCTTCGCTGCTGCGGCCATCACCGGTGGTCGAGTTCGGGTCGAAGGTCTGGGAACGGACACCGTGCAGGGTGATCTCGCGTTCGTCGACGTGCTCGAGCAGATGGGGGCCGTGGTCACACGTTCGGCAACATCGACCGAGGTGCGCGGTACCGGTGAACTCCACGGCGTCACCGTCGACATGGCCGACATCTCCGACACCGCACAGACGCTGGCCATCGTGGCGACCTTCGCCTCGACGCCGACGCGGGTGACCGGGATCGGCTTCATCCGGCGCAAGGAGACAGACCGGATCAGGGCGGTCGTGCGTGAACTCGAGCGGCGGGGGATCGTGGCCTTCGAGGAGGACGACGGTTTCTCGATCCGACCGGGCACCCCCACGTCCGGTCTCGTCGAGACCTACGACGATCACCGGATGGCCATGAGCTTCGCCCTGCTCGGGCTGGTCCACCCGGGGATCGAGATCTCGGATCCCGGATGTGTCGCCAAGACGTTCCCCCGCTTCTTCGAGGCCCTGGACGAACTCAGGACCTGAGTGCCTCCAGAAAGCTCGCGGCCCATCCAACGGCATCGTGACGCGCAACCGATCGTCGCATGGACCGCATACGACGACGCGCCTCCTCGGGGCTCATGGTCGCGGCAGCCACGATGGCGGATTTGACCCCGTCGATATCGAAGGGATTGACGAGCAAGGCTTCTTTCAGCTGGTGCGCCGCTCCGGCGAACTCCGACAACACCAGCACCCCGGACTCCTCGAGCCGGGAGGCGACGTATTCCTTGGCCACCAGGTTCATCCCGTCTCGGAACGGCGTGACGAGCATGACATCGGCGGCGCGGTACATGGCCAACAGCTCTTGGAAGGATTGGGTGCGGTGGATGTAGTGGACCACCGGATAACCGACCCGGCCGAAGTCGCCGTTGATCTCCCCGACGAGACGCTCGACCCGCTCACGGAGACTGACGTACGCCTCCACCTTGTCGCGACTGGGCTCGGCGATCTGGATCATCGAGACCTGTGAGGGATGGAGCCGGTCCTCGGCCAGGAGTTCCTTGAAGGCCCGGAGTCGGACGTCGATGCCCTTGGTGTAGTCGAGGCGGTCGACGCCCAACATCACGATCTGCGGCTGTCCGAGTTGCGCACGGAGGCTGCGAGCCCGATCGAGGATGTCGTGGTCGGTCGCGGCCTGCTCGTAGCGGTGGTAATCGATGCCGATCGGAAAGGCCCGCACCTGGACGGGGCGATCCTGGAACTCGAGCGCCGAGGGGCCGAAGCGGGTCGCCAACCCCAATGCACGGGCCAGCTGGTGGAAGTTCGCCGCATCCGACGGGGCCTGGAAGCCCAGCAAATCGGCGCCGAGCATGCCCAACGTCAGCTCGTTGCGCCAGGGCAACTGGCAGTAGAGCTCGAGCGATGGGAAGGGGATGTGAAGGAAGTATCCGATGCGGAGGTCGGGTCTGAGTGCTCGCAACATACCGGGCACGAGTTGGAGCTGGTAGTCGTGCACCCACACCAACGCCCCGGGCGCGGCCGCAGCGGCGGCTGCCTCGGCGAATCGACGGTTGACTCGTCGGTAGCCCTCGAACCAGTGCCGGTGGAACTCAGGCGGTTCGATCTTGCCGTGGTACAACGGCCAGAGCGTGCCGTTCGACATGCCGTCGTAGTGCAGCTCGCGCTCGTCGTCGGTGAGGGGCACAGGAATGAGCCGGATGCCTTCGTGGTCGAACGCATCGGGTGTGTACTCGGTCTGCTCGCCCGTCCACCCCAGCCAGGCCACACCATCGAAGTCGGCCATGGCCGGCATGAGCGCGGCGACGAGGCCGCCCGGACTGGTGACCCACTTGGAGTTCCCGGTCTCATCGTCGACTCGCATGATGGGCAGCCGATTGGCCACCACGACGAGGTTGGCTTGTCCGACGCGAGAAGCAGGCATACCTCGAGTATGGCCGATGGTGGCCGGCTTCGTTTCGTGTTCAGGCGATGTCGAAGGTTCCGTCGGCGTGAACGGTGCAGCCCCGGCCGACTCCCTCGACGGTGAGCAGTTCGGTCATGACCTCCGCCTGAGTGCTGTTCGCCCAGGTTCGAGCGCCCGCAGGAGTCCGTACTGCGGCCAAGGCACGTTGGGGGCCCTCGTTGTCGTGCATGACGGTGTACCCCTCGATGGTCCCACGGCCGGTGAAGGCCTCGTCCCCCGGTGTGGGCACGACTCGGTCGACGGCCTCTTGCACGTCTCGGCTGATGAAGGGGTGATTGGCCGGTTCGGTCGAGTAGAGACCGAGCGAGTGCTTGGTGAGGTACCCGCCGTTGGCCGTGACCAGCCCGAGGCTGCCGGCGTCCTCGCGTAGGACCGTGGCCATGGTGGCGATGGAGTGGGTGACATAGTTGTTGAGGGGGCCACCGGCAAAGGTGAGGCCTCCGGTCACGGTGAGTTGGCGATCGAGGCCGAGGCCGAGTTCGGTGGCGGACACCTGCACGGCCGAGGGAAAGCACGAGTAGACGTCGACGTGGTCGACGTCGGCCGCTGCGGTGGTCGTGAGTTCGAACAGGACCCGGCCGGCCTCGTTGATGGCGGGAGAGCTGTAGAGGTCTCGGCGGTTCGTGACGACGTAGGTGTCATGAGCATCAGTGCCGGCCATTGGGAACACCCAGCGGTCTCGGGGAACACCCGCCGCCTCGGCTGCCTCGACCGAACACAACAGGAGCGCTGCACCCTGATCGAGATTCCAGTTCGAGTTCATGGCCTTGGTGTAGGGGAATCCGACCATGCGGTTGGTCGGACCGGGCTCACGAATCTCCTCGGCTGTCATCGGGTTGCGCAGCCACGCGTACGGGTTGTCGACGGCGACCCGATTGAAGCCCGCCCACAGGATCGACAACCGGTCGCGGTGCTCGTCGAGGGATTCACCTCGGGAGTGGCGGAAGGCCGACTCGAAGACCGGATACACGTTGACCGGCATCTCGACGCCACGGGCCATTTCGAACTCGGTCGACATCTGGACCTCTGTTTGGAAGATCTCGTCGGGGTCGACGTCGGTCTGCTCGGTGAGCGTTCGCGGCAGTCCGGCGCTGCGCTGCTTACGTCGGCTCCAGATGGTCTCTGCCCCGGTGATCACCGCGACATTCAGCTGGCCCCGTTGGATCCGGTCGGCGAGATGGTTCACCAGGGACTGGGGGCTGTTGCCGCCGTTGCTGGAAAGAATGGTGCGTGCCCCGGGCGAGCCGATGGCAGTGGCGACGATCCGCCCGGGATCGCTGTAACCCCAAGCCCCGGTGACAACGGCCACGGCGTCCACCTTGTGCAGCAATGTGGTCGAACCGGCGTCCTCCGCGGCAGCGGTCACTGCGTACTCCATGAGCTTCACGGCTTCGACCGCCTCGGCGACATCCTTGGGATGCTGTTTGATCTGGGCTACGCCCACGAGCACGGGGGTACGAGGATCGAGTGTCATGTCGTGAGCCTATGGACCAACGAGTTGCGCCACCAGCCGAGTCGACGATGGATGGTCGCGGTCCATCGCGCGGGTGCCGCCCAGTTCATCAGGGACATTCTGCCCATCGGGGGCGATTCAGTTGCCGGAGAGCAAGATGCCGAAGAACAGCGCAGCGAGCGACGCCAGTAACCCGAGGGCACCGGTGACGGCGAGCACCTTCTTGTTGGACGTGTGGCTGTGGGCGAGGGCGGACCCGCCGGCAGCGACCACGAGCAGCACCTTGATCCCGAGGGTGACGTGATAGGACGTCGTTGCTGATGAGGGGACCTCCAGGAGGTTCCAGATGCCGGTGATGAAGGCGACGCCGAAGGCCGGCCAGGCAACGCGGGCGAAGGCGTTGGCCGTGGCCTTGGTTGCCTCGGGGCCGAAGCGCCGAACCGAGGGAACCAGGCCGGCCATCACGACCTGGCCGCCGACCCAGACCGCGGCGGCCAGGACGTGAATGAAGAGTCGAACGGTCTCGAGGGAGGGACTGAGCATCCCGATCGAGGTTAGCGGCCGAGGATCTTCCCGAGCAGGCCACCCAGCCCGCCCTTGGACTTGCCTCCGGCGGCTGCGCCCGAGCCGCCGGTCGCCAGATCCATGACGTCATCCATGATGTCGCCGTCATTGTCGGCGTCCAGGATCGAAGCCAACCCTCCGAGGCCGGGCTGCTTGGCCTCAACGGCCTTGCGCTCGGCACCGAGTACCGCACCGAGGTTCTTCTCGTCGAGGTTCTCGGCCTTCTTCTGACTCGACAGATATCCCATCACCAGTGGGGCGAGCATGGGCAGGAGTTTGGTCACGACCGAGACGTCCATACCGGTGGTACCGGCGAGCTGTTGTTCGACCGCACCTCGCCGTTGCCCAAGGACGTGTCCGAGGATCTTGTCGCCGTCACCCCCTCCGCCGACCAAGGAGCCCAGATTGCCGAACACCGAGTCGTCGTGCTGGTCGAGCGCTGCTGCGAGCGAGGCGGCACCATCGGGCTTCTGTGCATTGTTGGCCATTCCGCCGACGATGGCGGGGAGGGCTGCCGAGAGCAGACCGCCCATGGCGTCAGCATCGACGCCGAGACTGTTGGCGATCTGGTCGGTGCCGGTCGAGCCGAGTTGCTCCATCACACCATCGAGTAGTCCGGCCATGTGTGTTTCCTCTCCGGAGTCGGCGCATCGCCGACTGGGTTGTTGCAGCGCTGGGTTGTTGCAGCGCTGGGTTGTTCGGTGTCTGTGCGGCCTTCCAAGCATGGAGGTCGTGGAACCGAAGCTAGCCGATCACTCGGCGTATGGGTCGGCGAACCGCGTGCAGCTCAGCGCCGCATGCGGAAGTAGATGCACGCGGTCGGACATTCTTGGGGAAATCCACCACCCACGCTCCGTGTCGACTACGCTACCCAGCGGGTGGAGTTGGTGCCTTTAGGGAAGTGTTCGTGGCCCCAACTCGATTTTTGTCGTTCCCGGCGAGTCCAGCATTCCTGCGGCGATTCAGTTTTCTGTTGCTCTCCTCGACGTTGGTGCTCCTGCTGGCAGGAACCGCGTTTGCTTCCCTGGGTCAGCCCAGGCCGTTGTTGGCCGGCGAAGGCCCCACGTGGCGTGCCGGCGAATTGCCAGACCTGGCGCTGCTGGTGAGCGACGTCGATCCGGCCGATCCCATCGTCGATGAGACCCTGGTCCCGGCCCTGCAGGCCATCCCCGGGGTGAGTTCGCTCGAGGTTTCGCCGACCTCCGAGGGACGGGTCACGATTCTCGCCTCGTTCTCGCCGGGTGCCTCCGGCAACGAGGTGCTCGGCGATGTCGAGGCGACCATCGACGAGGTCATGGGTGATCTGCCCGTTTCCCTCGGAGGTCGGGCGGTCGCTGATCGGGATCTGCTCAGCCGTCTCAATCGCGGCGCCGTCGTGGCCATCGTGCCGGTACTCATCCTGCTCACGCTTCTGCTCGCGGCGTCCTTCGGGATGAGGATCGGGTTCGCTGCGGGAGGCACGATCGCGGCGGCGACCCTGCTCGGTGGGCTCATCGGGGCCCAGATGTCGGGGCCGTTCGACGGGTCGCTCGGAACCACTGCGCTTCCTGCGGTGCTCGTTTCGTCCCTGGTGTCGACCGTTCTGGCACTCCGACTGCTCGACTGGTTCAAGCACCCCGTCGGCGACGATTCGGCCGATGTCATTCGGCGCTCGGTGGGCCATCTCGCTTCGGAGGCTGCCCTGCTCGTCGGAGGCCTGGTGGTCACGTCACTGGTGCTCGGGGTGGCCGGCCCTGGTCGGAACCAGGCGATGATCGTGGCCATCGGCGCATTCTTCGGCGCAATCGTCACCTTTGCCGTCCTGCCCTCGATACTCGTGTCCTTGCCGCCGGTACCCGACGAGGAGGATTCCCGACTCTTTCGTCTCAACCTTCCCGACGGTCGCGACTTCCCGCCTGCGGTGCTCGCCGGCTTCGCCATGTTCCTCTTGATCATGGGCCTGTTCGCGTTGCGTGTACCAACGTCGGAACTTCTCGACGAGCAGGCTCTCCCGGTCGGCTCGGCCTCGCAGCGAGTGGCCGAGGAACTGACGAGCCTCGGTGGTGACCCGACCTCGTCGATTCTGGTGACGAGTCCGGCCGGAACGTCGTCCGCCTCATTCGATCGGTGGGCCCGGGACGCGTCGAAGCTGTCCGAAGTCGGTTGGGTGGCCACCGCATCGGGTCGGTACCTCGATGGTGCGCTGCAGCCCGATACCGCTGATGCCGACCGGTACGTTCGTGACGGCCGCCTGCTGGGCGTGGTGACGCCGATCGTTTCGGCTCGGTCGTTGGCTGCACAGAACCTCGTGGAGCTCCTGGCCACCCCCCAGAACCTGAGCGAGGCCCCGGCCTTGAGCGGGGCCCCGGTCGACGCCGCGGCCGCGGGCAAGGAGTCGACGAGCAACCTCTGGTTGCTGGTGTTCCTCTTGGCAGTGGCCGGCGGACTCGGGGTGCTGGTGCTCGTCGGCGATCTACGTCTGGCCTTGCTGGTCGGAGTGTTGCGGGTCATTGGTTCGGCCGCGTTGTTGGGGGTCTATCACCTGGTGACCGACACGGTCAGCGGATCGGAGCTGCAGACCGCTGCGCTGGTGTCGAGCATCGGCGTCGGGCTCTTCGAACTGGGATTCCTTCGTCGTCTGTCGGCGGCCGTGCATCCCACCCCTGATCGCACCGACACCGATGTCGTGGACGAACTCCTGGCAACGCCGCTCAGCAGCGACGATGTGATCTCCGACGCGCTTCGACACGAGGGCAAGGCCGCCATGGTGGGCCTCGGTGTGACTGTGCTTTGTGGTCTCGGGTTCCTGGCCACCGATCTGCAGGTCGTCCGCCGACTCGGGGTCGCGCTGGCCGTGGGTCTGGTGATCGAGCTCCTCGTGGGTACTTGGATCCTCCGGCCGGTGCTCCTGGGGCGGCGTCTTCTGAGCGGCGGCGATCGACGGGTCGGGCGAGTGGATCTGGAAGCTCTGGAGGAACCGGTCACGGTGGGGGTCTTCACCGGTCGTCCGGTCGGCGCTCGCTTCGGCGCCGGGGCTCTCTTCAACTTCCGTGTGCAGGGTCGCGGTACGACCGCGCTGGTCGACAGCGAGATCGAGGGCGGTGGGACCGAGGTGATCATCGATGCCGAGGTGGACCCTCAGTGGCGACGGATCGTTGCCGGGTTGCTCCGAGCCGAGTTCGCGTTCCAGACCGATCCCGAGCACGCCGAACTCGAAACGGTGTTCGTGGCCAACACGCCTGTCTTCGCCGAGCTGACCGAACACAATCAACGGTTGCGCAATGCCGGCTTCCGGGTCATGGGTGACGGACCGCGTCTGTTGAAGGTCCGAGCAGTCAACAGCGGATCGCCCGTGACCTTGGCCATCACGGTCGACCATCCCGAGCGTCGACTGGTCGACCGGGACAATCGAACCCTCGGCGTTCGGCGCGGCGAACGACGCGACGGAATGCTCTGGCTGGTTCAGGACCCGTCGGGTCGCTACCGGATCGCCGAGGCCGTCGATCTGGGGACTGCCGATGTCGATGTGTCGGTGCCGGTCGACCACGCCCATCTTGTCAGTGGATCGGACCTGCCCCAACCTGCATGACCGGAGGCGCTCGGTGGACCGGTCCGATGTCTGCCTGCATGCTCCAGAACCTGCATGCTCCAGAACCGGTAACGGCTAGAAAGAGTCCATGACGAAGAAGATCGCGGTCGAACCGAAGTCGGGGCGGTACGAGTCCCTCGAAGCCGCAGTGCTGGCGGGCGGCGGCGAGCTCTCGCCCCCCGACGAAGCCGATGGTCTGGTCTGGGCCGATCCTGCGGCTCCCCTGCAGCTGTTGGCCGAGGTGTTGCGCCGTGGCCCCGGGATCCAATGGGTCGGACTTCCCTTCGCCGGCATCGAGCCCTACGTCGGGGCGCTCGATCACGACCGCGTGTGGACCTGTGCCAAGGGGGTCTACGCCAAACCCGTTGCCGAGCATGTGCTGGCGTTGGCTCTCGCCGGCCTCCGCGGAGTTGTCCGTTACGCTCGGGCGACGGAGTGGGACGCGCCGGTCGGCCGCAACCTGCTGGGCGCCAACGTCACCGTCTTCGGTGGCGGAGGCATCACCACGGAGCTGCTCACGCTGCTGCGGCCCTTCGAGTGTCGGGTCACCGTCGTCCGTCGTCGCGCCGAGCCCTTCGCGGGAGCCGAGCGAACCGTCGATCTGTCGCACCGGCTCGATGCGCTGCGTGGCGCCGACCTGGTGGTTCTGGCGTTGGCACTGACTCCCGAAACGGCCGCGCTCATGAGCGACGCCGAGTTTGCGGTGATGGAGCCCCATGCCTGGCTGGTGAATGTGGCCCGTGGTGCACACGTGGACAACGAAGCCCTTCTTCGTGCGGTGCGGTCGGAGTCCATCGGTGGGGCAGCACTCGACGTGACCTCACCCGAGCCACTTCCGGCCGGCCATCCGTTCTGGAATGAGCCCCGAATCGTGATCACCCCACACATCGGCAACACCCCCGAAATGGGTGTGCCCCTGCTGGCGGCGCACATCAGCGAGAACACTCGGCGCTTCGTGGCCGGTGAGCCGTTGGTGGGGCTGGTCGATGTCGTGGCCGGCTATTGACGGCGATCTTGGCTCGTCGGGCTCATACCCAGGTGTGAGCGGCCGATGGGGGACAGGTGCGACCTCCCTCGTTCGCGAAGATGCTTCCGTTCGGACCACTCCTTCTCGGCCTGCTCCTGACCGCGTTCGTCGTCTCGAATCTCGGCGCGTCCGCACGACGGGATCGTCTCTGGGCTGATCGGCAGTCGTCTCGTTGGCTGGAGACGGTTGCCGTCGATGCGGAATCGCGCCTGATGGATCAGGCAGACCGCATGGGCATGGTTGGTCGGGCTGCTGCCTTGGGCGCCGCGCAGGGTTCGACGGCAACGCAGCTCGAGCTGGTGGATGCCTTCGGCCAGGACAGCGGCATCGAGGCAGTATTCATCAGTCTTGACGGCAAGCTCGAAGCCTTCACCGGCGAGGGTCTGATCCGAGCGCCCACCATGCCGATCGTTCCCTCCGGCGTCAGCGAGGTCGGTGACCAATCCTGGCCCGATGGTCTGGCCTATGGCATCGACCTCCCCGGCTCGGCTTCGCCCGATGCCGACATCGTGCTGATCGTCGACCGTGACCATCTTCTGACCGTCCGGCCATCAACCGATCAGCCGGGTATCTCGGTTCGGGTTGCCGGGTTGCCGGGCGATCCCCTTCCCGCCCTGAACCCGTCGGATCTGGACAGCTCGGCGTCGACCGACCTCGGTGAGCCGTACATCGATCCCGAGACCGGACGTGGCCTCCGGGTTCGGCCATCGGTGTTCCTCGGAACCGAGGTACAAATCGAGGTCGTGGCCGAGCCGACCGCACTGTGGCGGCCGGAGTCACACCTCGTTCGGTATGCCATCGCCGGTGGAGTGTTGCTCTCGTTGTTGCTCGCCGGGGCGACCTTCTGGATCAGTCGCAAGTTGTCGCAGGCCGCCACCGAGCGGGACGATGCCGTCGCCGGCCGCCAAGCGGCCACCGCCCGGTTCCGTGCGAGCTTCTCGCATGCACCGATCGGGGTCGTCGAGCTCGATGCCAGTGGGATGATCCTGGCGTCGAATCCCCGATTCGCCGGTCAACTCGGCTATGTGGCCGAGGAACTCGAGGGATGGAACATTCTCGAGCTCCTCGACGGCGAGGATCGCGGTGAGGCCCGGGCTCAGCTCGATTCGATCCTCGATGGCGCCATCGACAGCGCTCAGGCCGAGCGCCGCTACCGGACCAGGAACGGCGCAGCAGTCTGGGTGAGGGAATCGCTCAGTGGCCTGGCAACCGAGGATGGTGGCCGACACATCCTGGTCCAGGCGGAGGACATCAGCGAGGAACGCCGGGCTCGCGCCGAACTGCACCGCAAGGCGCTGTTCGACAGCCTCACCGGCTTGCCGAACCGCGCCAACCTCATCGCTCGTCTGAATCGAGCCGTCGAGAGCGAGCGCGGGCCGGGCGAACTCGTGGCGGTGCTCCTCGTCGACCTCGACCAATTCAAGGTGGTGAACGACACGCTGGGCCACGAGGTCGGAGACATGCTGCTGATCGAAGTGGCTGAGCGCCTGCGTCGGGCGTGCCGGTCGAGCGATACGGTCGCCCGCCTCGGTGGCGACGAGTTCGTGGTGGTGTGCGAGGGCCTTCCGGACGAGCAAGTGGCGGACGAAACTGCTCGCCGATTCGAGTCGGTCCTCCGGGAACCGATGTACTTCCGCGACGAGGAGGTGCCGATCAGCGTGTCGATCGGCCTGGTGGTCAACGCCGAGCCGGTCTCGCCGGAGGACCTCCTACGACAGGCCGATCTGGCGATGTCACAGGCGAAGACCTCCGGCCGCAACCAGGTGGTGCGCTTTGATGCATCGACCACCGAGTTCGTACCGCGTCCCGACGTCCTCGTCATCGGTGACGCCGAGCTCCGAACGGCGATCGACGAAGGTCAGCTCCGGCTGTTCTACCAGCCGGTCGTGGCCATCGATGGCGGGCGAACCTGCGGGTTCGAGGCGCTCGTTCGTTGGGAACATCCCGTCCACGGGCTGCTGACGCCACCACAGTTCCTCGGCCTGGCCGAGGAGCACAGTCTCATCGGCCGCATCGACGCCTGGGCGTTGTGTGAGGGAATGGACGCGCTCAGCCGCTGGGGTGAGCTCCATCCCCGAGCGAAGGACTGGTATCTGATCTTCAATGTGGGTCCGGCCAACTTCAACCATCGCGGTTTCGGTGAGCAGGTGAAGTCGTACCTCGACGAGCGCAACATCGATCCCGGCAGGATCGTGCTGGAGCGGAACGAGACCTGGTTCATGACCCAGACCGCAACCGCCGTGTTGGTCACCCGAGAGCTGCGATCGATGGGTGTGAAGATCTCCCTCGACCATTTCGGAACGGCGTCGGCATCGTTGAACGAGATGGCCGCGATCGAGTTCGACTTCTTGAAGATCGATCGTTCGTTCATCCGAGACGCCCACTTCCAGACGAACTACGTCCTCGAGGCGATGAAGAACATGTGCGACGCGTTGGGGCTGCGGGCCATCGTCGAGGGTGTCGAAACCGCAGCCGAGCTGCGTTTGGTCCGCAAGTCCGGGATCGGGTTCGTTCAGGGGTACTTCGTCGGTCACCCCGTACCCGAGGATGAGGCAGCCCTGCGGGTCTCCCACACGGTC
>JAHECQ010000515.1 GCA_024641625.1 Acidimicrobiales bacterium
GATCGGCGTCTCGTGGATCTGATCGGGTACATCCGGGCGTCGGTCATCGGAGCCAACGAGGTGGTGGAGGGGCCGTTCGGGCCCCGCCCGATCGTCTACGCCGACTACACGGCTTCGGGCCGGTCGCTGTCGTTCATCGAGGACTACCTGCGCCAGTGGGTGCTGCCCCGCTATGCCAACACCCACACCGAGTCATCGGGAACCGGATTGCAGACCACGCGATTTCGCGAAGACGCCCGGGCGGTGATCGCCGAGAGTGTGGGTGCCACCGACGAACACGCCGTCATCTTCTGTGGCAGCGGGTCGACGGGTGCGATCGATCGGTTGGTCGGGGTCTTGGGCCTGAGAATCCCGTCGAACCTCGAGGACAGGTTCGATCTGGCCGCGCACATTCCGCTCCCAGAGCGACCGGTCGTCTTCATCGGCCCCTACGAACACCATTCCAACGAGTTGCCCTGGCGGGAGTCGATTGCCGAGGTCATCACCATCGACGAGGACGCCGATGGTCACGTCGATCTCGCCCATCTCGAAGCCGAGCTGGTCAAGCACGCCGGTCGTTCCCAACTGATCGGCTCGTTCTCGGCGGCATCGAACGTCACGGGGATCGTCACCGACACCGTGGCCGTGTCGGCGTTGCTGCACCGCCATGGGGCACTGGCGTTCTGGGATTTCGCCGCGGCAGCTCCGTACGTCGAGATCGACATGGCGTCGCCGTCCACCACCGACGGGTACTTCGATGCAGTGTTCATCTCGCCGCACAAGTTGATCGGTGGCCCGGGGACCCCTGGGCTGCTGGTCGCTCGGCGCGAGTTGTTCACCAACCGCGTCCCCGACGTTCCCGGCGGCGGCACGGTTGCCTACGTCAACTCGGTCGGTCACGATTTCCTCACCGATGTCGAGCATCGCGAAGAGGGCGGTACCCCCGACATCGTCGGGTCGATCCGTGCCGGTCTCGTCTTCCAGCTCAAGGAGGCGGTGGGTGTCGACACCATCAAGGCCCGCGAGGACGATTTCGTGCAGCGAGCCATCCAGGCATGGGACAGCCATCCCTACCTCCAGGTGCTGGGCAGTCCTGATGCCGAGCGGTTGTCGATCGTCTCGTTCGTGGTCCGTGACACCGTGCGGGGCGAGGGTTGGTTCCTGCACCACAATTTCGTGGTGGCGGTGCTCAACGATCTGTTCGGCATCCAGAGTCGCGGCGGCTGCTCGTGCGCCGGTCCCTACGGCCATCGCCTCCTGCACATCGACCTCGAGCACTCACACCATTTCGAGCGTGAGATCACTCGGGGGTGCGAGGGCATCAAACCCGGCTGGGTGCGGGTGAACTTCAACTACTTCATCGACGAGGAGACCTTCGAGTATCTCGTCGAGGCGGTGAAGCTGGTGGCCGAGCGGGGCCGCGATCTTCTCCCGTACTACGACTTCGAGCCCGACAGTGGTCTGTGGCGCCATCGAGACGGTGCCCCGGTGCCCCCGCGGTCGCTGCGCTCGGTCAGCTACCGGTCCGGAACCATGGAGGTTCCGCACCTCGAGTCGACGCCACTCGAGCAGGGACTCGCCGGTTATCTGCAGCAGGCTCGTGACCTCATCGACCAACTCACCTCGCGGCATCCTCAGCCGGTCGCCCGACGCGAGACCACCGGCGACTTCGAGCACCTGCGGTGGTTCTCCTATCCCGACGAGGTCAGCGGTTCCTGATCGGGCCGTCGCTCCTCGGCTGGGGGATGCACCCGACCGTGAGCTAGTTTGGCCGCCGTGTCGAGTGAGCAAACGAACCAAGAGGCAGCGATGGACCTTCCTGGCTACGACCGAGTGTCGGTCGAGGATTGGGTGCGTGGCAATGTTCCCGACCTGACGCCGCCGTTCATCTGGAACCGTCTCGAAGGGGGGCACTCCAACCTGACGTACGCGCTCACCGATACTGCGGGGCGGGAGGCCGTCATCCGTCGGCCCCCACTGGGTGAGTTGTTGCCCAAGGCCCACGACATGGCCCGCGAGTTCAAGATCATCAGTGCCCTCGGTCCGACACCCGTGCCGGTGGCCGAGGCGTTGGGCTTCTGCGAGGACACTGCGGTGACTGGTGCCCACTTCTATGTGATGAGCAAGGTCGAGGGCCGGGCCATGTACACCCCTGAGGACGTCGAGGATTGGCTGTCGATGCCGGCGAGAAAGCGAATGGGCGAGTCGTTCATCGACACCCTGGCGGCGCTGCACTCGGTCGATGTCGCCGAGGTCGGGCTCGATGATCTCGGCCGACACGACGCTTACGTCGCGCGCCAGTTGCGCACCTGGTACGGCTCGTGGAACTCCTCGAAGGACGACGCGGCCTTCGACGATGCTCGGATCCACGAACTGCACGATCTGCTGCAGGCGCGGATGCCCGAACAGGGCCCGGCGAGGGTCGTCCACGGCGACTACGGCGCCCACAACTGCATGGTGGATGCCGACGGCAACCTCACCGCCGTGCTCGACTGGGAGATCGCAACGCTGGGGGATCCCTTGGCCGACTTCGCCTACGCCCTGAACGGGTGGGGTGATCCGGGCGATGGAGAAGGCAGCGTGATCGCCGGCGGGGCCACGACCGCCCCCGGCTTCGAGGATCGGGAGGTCCTGGCCGAGCGCTACGCCGCCACCACGGGTGCGGACCTCACGCAACTCGGCTACTACCGTGCGTTCAACTACTTCAAGTCCGCCTGCATCCTGCACGGGGTCTATGCCCGGTATCAGGCGGGTAAGAAGAGCACCGAAGGGGTGGACATCCCCCAACTGTTCGACCGGATGAAGCGCAGCATCGGCTTCGCCGAGCGAGCTGCCGGCGAACTCTGAGGCTGGGTCCATGACTGTGCTCGAACCGTTCCGCATGGTGTTGCTGCCCCCGTACCTGGAGCCTGATTGGCCGGATCGGATTCGGGAGGTGGTGCCGGGCTGTGTGGTCGAGTCGTTCGACGATCCGACCGATGCCACGGCGGCGATCGTGACCGCCGATGCGGTCTATGGCACCGTTCCTGCCGAGTTGTTCGACAAGGCCGAGCGGCTTCGTTGGATTGCGGCACCACTCGCCGGACTCGGACCCGATTGGTTCCACCC
>JAHECQ010000090.1 GCA_024641625.1 Acidimicrobiales bacterium
TGCTCGCCCCAGTCGTAGACCGCGACGATGCTGGGGTGATTCAGGTTCGCGGCCGCCTGGGCTTCTCGCCGAAATCGTTCGACGAAAGCGGGTTCGGCAGCGAACTGCGGAAACAGGACCTTGATCGCGACCGGACGATCGAGCAATTGGTCGTGGGCCAGGAAGACATCAGCCATCCCCCCACGAGCCAACCGACGATGGAGTTCATATCGACCATTGAGGATCGGGCGGGGTGTGATGGCGTCAGTCACAGCGGTCCAAGGTTAGTGAGGTCGGAGAGCGCTCTGGTGGTCACTCTCGTTTCAGTTCGCAAAGTAGGTCTGGATGAGGGTGCGCACAATCGGCCCGGCCGTGCTGCCGCCGGTCTGCTCGGCTGATCCCTCGACCCCTTCGACCAGCACCGCAACCGCCAGCTCGGCCGGCGCGTTGGGGGGTCCGGCGTAGGCAATCATCCAGGCGTGTGATCGCGGTGGGTCGGTGCCGAGCTGAGCAGTGCCCGTCTTCGCCCCGACCACGACCCCGGGCACAGCGGCAACCTTCGCCGTGCCGTTCTCGGCCACATTCCGCAATGCCACCCGCAGATCGGCGGCGACTGCGGGGGAGATGGCCTGTAACCAGGCGTGCGGCTCCGTACGATCGACCACGTCGCCCTTGAGATCCCGGATTGCCTGAACGGCGTGAGGCTCCATGATCACGCCGTCATTGGCGATGGCGGCGACAACGAGCGCCATCTGCAGCGGGCTGGCCGCCACGTCGTTCTGTCCGATCGAGGCTTGGGCCAGTGCCGGCGTGTTCTCGTAGACGCCGGCAGGGATCTCGAACGACGGGGGTGAGAGCTCGGCCCCGAAGTCGGTGGGGAACCGGCTGGCGACCGGCCCGGGCAGATCGATCGGAGGGACGCTGTTGAACCCGAACTGTTGAGCCTGGTCGATCAAGCGGGTGGGACCGATCAGCTCGGCACCGAGCCTGGCAAACCCGGTGTTGCACGAAACCCTCAAGAGCTCGAGCAGATCACCCCCACAGGTCCCGCCTCCGAAGTTCGACAACGATCGGGTGGTACCCGGGGGTGTGTAGCTGGAAACCGGGTCGAACACCGGTGAGGTCAACGTTGCGACGCCGGTCGACAGCCCCGCAGCTGCGGTGACGACCTTGAAGGTCGAGCCGGGGAAGAACACATCACGATACGCAGCCGCCCGAAGCGGGTTGCCCTCGGCGTTGTTGAGGTTGGCAAAGGTCTCGTTGACCTCGCTCCCGGAGTGACTCGCCAGTGGATTCGGATCGAAGCTGGGCCAGCTCCACGACGCCAGGATCTCGCCGGTTCGCGGGTCGAGCGCCACCACCGAGCCCCTCCGAGCACCCAACGCATCGCGGGCGGCACTCTGCATGTCGTGACGGAGCGTCATGACCACTTCACCAGTCGGATCCTCCTCGCCCAGGAGCCCGGCCAGACCACCGAGTTGGAGCGCCGGCGTACGGCCGACCAGGGCCTCGTTGAAGCTGCGCTCGATTCCGTCGGCCCCGACATTGAACGACAAGTAGCCGGCCGTGTGGGCGTAGAGGTCCCCGAACGGGTATTCGCGTTGGCGCTCGAAGGTCCCAGTGCTCGGCACCGACTTGGCCACCACTTCGCCGTCGCTGGTGACGATCGGGCCGCGGGCGCGACTGAAGTCACGCTGCACCGTGCGGGTATTGGCAGGGTGCTGACGAAGGGCCTCCGCACCGAAGACCTGCACACGGTTCAGCTGCACGAACAACAGTACGAAACAGCCGAGGATCACGAACACAACATGGCGAAGTGAACGTTCGATCACCGTGTCACCGGCTTTCGACCCGAGCGATCCGAGATGCGCACGAGCAAGGCGAGAATGACATAGTTGGCGATGAGGGACGATCCGCCGTAGGAGACGAACGGCAACGTGACACCGGTCAGGGGGAGAACCCGCAACACACCACCGATGATGACGAACGCCTGGAACGACAACAGCGCGGTCAACCCGGCGGCCAACAACTTCTCGAAGTCGTCCTCGCTGCGAGAGGCAACCCGGAAGCCGGTCGCCGCGAACAGGATGAAGGTGAGCAGAATCGCCGTGGCACCCACGAGCCCGAGTTCCTCGCCAATGGCTGCGAAGATCATGTCGGTCGAGGCGTACGGGATCTTGCCCGGCGTCCCGAGGCCCAGCCCCGTACCGGTCAGGCCACCGTCGGCCATGGCGAACGCAGCCTCGACGATCTGGAAGCCGGCGTTCTTCGGATCGGCGAAGGGGTGGAGCCAGACGTCGACCCGGCGTTGGACGTGGGAGAAGTTCTCGAAGGCGACAAGGGACCCGGCGGCGAACATCGACAGACCGCTCAGCACATAGGCGGTGCGCCCGGTGGCGAGATAGAGCATCACCACGAACAGGGCAAAGAACAGCAGCGACGAACCGAGGTCGCGCTCGGCCACCATGACCACGAGGGCAACCCCCCACGCCAACAGGAGCGGCCCGAAGTACTTGAAGTCCGGTAGGTGCAGTGGGCCCAGTCGACGATTGCTGAGCATCAACAGCTCACGCTTGTCGACCAGATAGCCGGCCAGGAACGACGCCAGCACGACCTTGGCGAACTCGCCCGGTTGGATGCTGAACGGGCCGACGTGCAGCCAAATGCGGGCTCCGTTGATGTTCACACCCAACCCTGGCAACAGGGGCAGGAGCAAAAGGATGACCCCGAGGAGGGCCAGGCTGTAGCGGTAGGGCTCGAGGCGTCGAACGTCCTTCACCAAGACGAGCGTTGCCACGAAACCCCCGAGGCCGATGAACGACCATGCCGATTGGCTGGCGGCCAGATCGGGATCGAGGCGGGCAATGACCACGTAACCGATGCCATTGAGCAGCGCGGCCAGGGGGAGAAGCAGACCATCAGCCAGCGGAGCGAAACGCCGGACAGCGAGATGCCCACCGAGCAGCAGCGCCAGCAGCATTGCCAGAAACGGCACGATGTCGGCGGGCAACGAAGCGGCCCGACCGAGACTGGTGAGACCATAGGCCGACACAGTGATCAGTGAAGCCATGATGAGGAGGCCGAGCTCGACGGTGCGAGGCCGCATTCGTCAGCTCTCGGTGTCGGCGATGGTTTCGAAGTTCCTTACGAAATCACGTGCATCTTCGAGGTTCGACCACACCGGGCGTTGCTCGAGACGGGCTTGTGAGGCGCCATCGAGCTCCTCGACTCGAACATCGGTGAGCTCCTCGGTCGAGGGCTTCATCCACAGCACGCCACCGGGCCGGCCGCGAAAGATGGCCACTGATCCGTTCGAGTCGTCGGCGTAGTAGCCGCCGCGCGCGTACCAGACCGTGGCGGCCGACGCGCCGCCCAAGACGACCAGCACGCTGACGAGCAGAAGGGTGGCTCGAAGCGGGAACCTCCGTTTTCGTGGGCGAGGGATGTCGGCGAGCACGCTGTCGGCATGTTCACCGGTTGCCGCCAGCTCGACCTCGGCCTCCTCGGTCTCCTGGTCGTCGTACACATCGATGACCACCACGGTGACGTTGTCCCGTCCGCCACCCTCGAGCGAGGCTTCAACCAGGCGATTGCACGCAGCAAACCGATCCGTCTCCCGCAACAAGATGGCTGCGATGGCTTCGGGCTCGACTTCGTTCGACAACCCATCGCTGGCCAGCAGGAGCCGATCGCCGGATTTCATGTTGAGCGCGAATGCGTCGACCTCGACGTCAGGCGTGATGCCGAGGGCTCGGGTCACGATATTGCGCTGGGGATGGACGCGGGCCTCGTCCTGGGTGATCTGTCCTTCTCGGATCAGGTCCTCGACCAACGAGTGATCGATGGTGACCTGCTGCAGGTCACCGTCGCGCAACAAATAGCCACGGCTGTCACCGACATTCACCAAGGTCATCACACCGGCAACAGGGTCGAAGCTCGCAGCGACGATCGTTGTGCCCATGCCTCGCAGGGACGGCTGCATGCCGGCTTCGAAGATGCGGCGGTTGGCGGCCTGAACCACTTCGATCAGCCGATCCGACGACAGCACGCCTCGTACGCCACTCAGTTCGGCGATCGCCATGGCTGCGGCCTTTTCACCCCCGACGTGCCCGCCCATGCCATCGGCCACCGCACCGAGTGAGGAGGAGTAGAGCGCACGATCCTGGTTGTTGCTCCGGACCTGGCCGACGTGGGACGCGGACGCGCCGGAGATTCTCATGACCGAAGCTCCAGCACCGTCCCGCCGAGCTGGATCTGGTCTCCAGGCTGCACCACGGTCGCCGAGGTTACTCGCTGGCGATTCAGGTACGTGCCGTTCGTCGATCCCAGATCTTCCAGGACCACACCCATGTCGGTGAGCGACACCCTCGCGTGGATCTGGGACACGAAGGTGTCGTCGAGGGTGATCTGACAACCAGCTGCCCGACCGAGCGTGGCCTCGCCCTTGATCTCGAACGCTCTACCGACGAGGGCCGCCGGCTCGAGTATTCGCAGCGACCAGACCTTCGAGGTCTGGACCACCCGAGTCGCCGAAGCCTCCTGGGATCTCGCTCTCTTGCGTGGCCCACCCCGCCCCGAACTCGCCCCCGACGCGCCCGAGAAGTGCCAAGTGACCTGAAGCACGCGGAAGAAGAACACGTAGAGCAACACCAGCAGACACCACTTGAGAACAGTGAGAAGCGGTTCGGACATTGCCGCACAGGGTAGTCAGGCCGGAGGTCGGGGCCGAGGCAGCTGAGGAAGCGAAACCCGAACGATCACCGACAGCAGCGGCCGAGATCGGGTTCACGAGCTGCCGCTCACAGGAGGTGGAACGTCATCGACTGTTGTCCGACGCCGATCATGTCGCCGGAGCTCAAGCGATGTTCACGAATGACGACCCCGTTCACCCAGGTCCCGTTGGTCGACGCCAAATCGACCAGGACATAGGAGTCGCCGTCGGGACGCAGCTCGGCGTGATGTCGCGAGACGTTGGGATCGTCGAGGAAGACGCCGCTCTCGGGCGAGCGGCCGATGACTGCCACCTGCGCACCAAGGCTGATGCGCTGGCCATCATCGACCTCCAGATAGGCCGGCACGCTGCCTTCCACCTCGCCATCGGCAAACGAGGCATCGATCCGGAAGCGGCCGGTGCGTAGTTGTTCGTCCTCGACCAACAAGACACCGACGCGGCCCAGGAACAGCAAGCCTCGATCCTGTGCGTGCTCACGAACGGCGGCGATGAACTCCAGGCGAAGAGAGTCCTGGATCTGTCCGAACTTCTCGAAATCAGGCGACGACAGGTGAACAACAAAGCGGTTCGGACCGATCGGGTGCCCTTTCGCGTCGAGGGTGCGACCGGTGTCGAGATCACGCTCGAGGCGTCGGGCGATCTCGACCGGCTGCAGCCCGCTGCGGAACGCGCGAGCGAACGCACCCTCGACCAATCGCTCCAATCGATCCTCGAAATTTCGCAGCACCACGACCGACACGCTACCGCTGAGAGATTCACAGGTGCTCTAGCCCGCGGCGCCCGCTAACATCTCGGAGCACAGCTTGACGCTGGGGGCCACGCGCGAGTGGTGGAATTGGCAGACACGCAGGATTCAGGTTCCTGTGTCCGAAAGGACGTGAGGGTTCAAGTCCCTCCTCGCGCACAACGATGCCGTATCGGACGATCCCGTACCGGAAGATCTGGCAGAGTCCGGCCCTTTCGGACCAATGGTCCGAGCCTGACAAGCCATGGCCCTAGAGTCAGGCCATGGCTTGCCTGGACGCTCACGAGCTGTGCACCAGACGGGGCACGTTCTTCGTTCGACCGTTCGGGCGGCGGGACCATGGGCAACCCAGCACGCCGAGCCGCAGGGAGCGACGCCTCGCTGCGGCAACCGCAGCTGTGCTCCTGCTGAGCGCGTGCTCGGAGAACGTTGCCATCTTCGCGACCAACCCATGCCCCGAGACCCTCACGATGACCGTCGCCGATTCGGTGACCGAGCGGCAGGTCGAGGTGCCGCCTGGCCGGACGGTCGAGATCTGGGCGATCTGCTGTGAGCCGGGCCAGGCCGGCCGACTCGAGTTGCGCGCGAACGGCTGGCAGCAGACCATCAGTTACGCCGAGTTGCGCGACGAACCGATCCTCATGTTGCCCTCGGCGGTGTGTCCGCGGTGATGTTCAGCTGAGAAGACGCGCCGTCTCGGCGATCCCATCGGCCAGGGACGTCTCGGGCAGGTCGCCGAGCCGGGCACGCAGTGACGAATCGTCACAGCCGATCGGGAAATCGAGCCGATCGGCGCCATGGGTGATCAGCTCCCTGGCAGCAGGTACAACCTCGCAGAGGGCGGTAACGAACTCCTCGACCGACGCGACACTGCCCCGCAGGTTGTAGACCGATGCCCCGTCGGGTTCGGCCCGCACGGCGGCGATGAACCAGCGAGCGACATCGGGTGCGTACTGGAAGCCGAGGCTTCCTCCGTAGTCGATGTGGAACGCTCGACCCTTCGATGCCGCCGCAATGGCCTGCGTGGGCTGCGACGTGAGACCCTGATCACGGCCCGGTCCATAGAGCGTGTGGGGGCGTAGCCCGACCGTGGCCAGACCCTGCTCCGCGGCGTACACCCGAGCTGCAAGTTCATTGGCCACCTTGTACCCGCCATAGAGGGTCCGGGGGTCGAACGGGGTGTCATCGCCGACCAACGCCATCGGGTCGGCCATGGGGCCATAGACGGCAACGCTGCTGGCATAGACGACATGTTCGATCCCGTGCATCAGCGCCGCTTCGAACACGTTGATGGTGCCCCCGACATTGACAGCGGCCCCGGCTCGCGGATTGGCTCGGCAGAAGGGCACCTGCAGAGCGCCCAGATGGATGACGTGGGTCGCGCCCTCGAGGGCTGCATCGACCTCGGCCTGCGACGTGAGATCGGCCTTGGTGTATCGGATTCGGCTGCGCTCTTCGTCGTCAGCCACCAGGCGCAGCCGATGGTCATCATCGCTGAGGTCGACGATGGTCACCGGTATGCCTTCACGGGCCAGCAGGACCGCAGCCCAGGCCCCGATGCAACCGAAACCACCGGTGATCACCACGTTCATGAGCCCGAGGCTAGTAGGTCGGTCGGCAGCACCCGCCGTGTCCGCTGCCGTCTCCGACGAGCGCCGAGAGGGCCGGCGAGGTTAGCGTCGCGATCATGCGCCTCGCTTCCCATGAAGTTCTCGTCGTCGACGTCCCACTCGACCGCCCCTGGATGGGCGTCGCCCAGATGCGCCACGTGGTGTTGCGGTTGCGTTCCGATGACGGGATCGAGGGTCTGGGTTGGGCTGGGTGGTTCGACCCGAAGCTGATCCCGACGCTGGCCTCGGCGGTCGACGCCATCGCCGCCGAGCTGATCGGAGCGGACCCGACCCACATCCGTGACCTGATGGCCAAGGTCGGGCGACTCGTCAACTTCTGGGGACCCGGGCTCACCCGATTCGTCGAAGCCATGGTCGACGTCGCGTTGCATGACCTGTGCGCTCGGGCGGCCGGAGTCTCGGTCGCCTCGTTCCTCGGAGCAGGGGGAGTCGATGCCGTTGCCGTCTACGCCAGTCAGCACCTGTGGCGCGACTGGGACCTTGACGCACTGCACAGCGGCGCAGGATCGCTGGTCGAGGCCGGCTGGCGAGCGCTGAAGTTCCGGATCGGGGCCAACCGCCTGGCCGCCGACGAGGTGGAACGGGCGCGGGTGGTGCGCGAGGCCGCCGGCGACGACATTGCGATCATGGTCGATGTCAACCAGGGCTGGACCATCGCCCGGACCAAGGAAGTGGCACCTCTGCTCGAGCCGTACCGACTGGCCTGGCTGGAGGATCCGATCGACTACCGCGACATCGCCGGCTACGAGCGGCTCGTCGGTCAGATCGGCATCCCGATCACCCATGGCGAGTACCACTTCGACACCGAGCCGTTCGGTCGGATTGCGTCGGCTCGAGCAGCCGACACGGTGATGATCGACGCGCACCACGTGGGAGGCATCATTGCGTGGATGCGGGCCGCTGCGGTCTGCGAGGTGGCGCATCTCCCGGTGGCCACCCACCTGAGTCCGGAAATCGGCGTGCATCTGGCCGCAGCTGCGCCCAATTGCCGGATGCTGGAGTACATGGACTGGTCGGTGAATCTGTTCAACGAACGCATCGAACTCGACGACCAAGGACGGGCGCTGGTGCCGACGCGACCAGGCCTCGGCTTCACCCTCGATGACGACTTGCTGGCCCGCCGACGGATCGCCTGACGCAGACTCCCCGGGTCAGCGCGGGATCCGAGAGGAAACCTCGGGATCGATTGCGATCTCGATGAGCACCGGGCGGCCGGGCACCCGCTGCACGACCGCCTTCTCGGCGTTGGCAAAGTCGTCGATGCAGCGCACCGACACCGCCTCGACGTCCAGCGCCCGGGCAACCGCAGCAAAGTCGGGCCAATGATGCAGCGACGACGACGTGTCCATCTGCTTGTTGACCAACTGCACGTGTTCGGCGCCGTAGCTGCCGTCATTGAAGAGCACCACGATGATGTCGAGTTCATTGTGAACAGCGGTGTGCAACTCGTTCAGACCGCCCATCATGAACCCTCCGTCGCCCACCAGAAAAACAGCAGGACGGTCGGGCACGCCCACCGCCGCACCGATACTCGAGGCCATGCCAAGCCCGATCGATCCGAACGCGTGCGTCGTGACCAACGCCAACGGCTCGGGCACCGGCAAGGTGAGCGCGTCGAGCATGAACCGGCCGGCGTCGACCACGACGGTCCGATCCGATGGTAGGAGGCGGTCGAGCTCGCGCACTGCGGTACGAATGTCGACGGTGACGTTGGTGCTCTTGTCCTCGTACTCGGGCCCGGTGTAGGCGGCAAGCCGGGCGGCGAGTTCAGTCGATCGGAAGCCGGACGGACGGTGGTCTGCCGACTGCAGCATGGCCGTCATGGTCTCGGCCACCCGACGGGCATCGCCGACGACGCCGACGTCGATCGAGATCTTGGAGCCGATGCGGGTCGGGTCGAGGTCGACCTGGATCACCCGCTTGGCTTGCAGCAGGGTGCCCTCGTGGGTCGTGTAGCGATTGAGGGCTGCGCCGAACGCGATCACACAGTCGGCCTGCATCATGGCCTCGGCGGCGACCGGAGTGGACAGCGTTCCGAACACGCCGAGGTTGAACGCCTCCCCGGTGAAATAATTGCTGCCGAGCAATGACGTACACAGCGGAGCGCCGAGCACCTCGGCCAGGGCAACCAGGGCATCGTGGGCATCGGCGGTCACCGCACCCCTGCCCGCCAGCACGAGGGGCCGGGCGGCGGTGGCAATGATGCCGAGCGCGGCGTCGAGCGCAACCGGGTCGGCGTCGAGGGCCAGGGCAGGCTTCGAGACGACCGCTGCCGGTGCGTAGTCCACGTCCTCCCACTCGAACTCGAGCGGGATGTTGAGCACGATCGGGCGGCGCTCGATGTGGGCACGGCCGATTGCCGCCGCAACATCCTCTGCAATGGTCTGCGGGCCCCGCACGGGATGGAAGCCTGCGCCCGTGGCCTCGACCAGGGCACGCTGCGGGATGTTCTGCAAATGATGCTCGTCGAGGGTCGGTGTGTCGCCCGAGACGAGCAACATCGGTGTCCCCGAACGGACCCCCTCGATCAACGCGGTCATGGCGTTCGTGAGTCCCGGCCCGTGGGTGACGGTGGCCACACCGAGCCGACCCGTCGAACGCGAAAACCCTTGAGCCATCATCACCGCGGACGCCTCGTGGGTTGCCGCCACGAAGTGCACGTCGTGCACTCGCATCAGGCAATCGCCGATGAAGAGGTTGGCGTCCCCCAGCACGCCGAACACGGTATCGATGCCCTGGTCGACCAGAGCCTGTGCAATTGCATCATGTCCCCACATGAGCCAACCGTAGCCCCCGACGACTGCCCGGCACCATCGAACCGGCGATTGGCCCGAGCACGTGGCCGAGCTCGATACTGGTGACGCGCTTCAGTCGTCGGTCGAAGATGGCGATCAACCCCACCTTGCCAGGAATTCGATCAGTTCCCGATTCACCACATCGGCCGCTTCCTGCTGCACCCAATGGCCACAACCGGGCACGATCACGGACTTGGTCAGGTTCGGCATGGTGGTGGGGAAAGCACCGATGGCCTTCCCACCCCACATCGTGGGTCCGTCCCGCTCGCCGCCGATGAACAGCGACGGTTGAACGACGGCTGCTCGGTCCCATGCAGCCAGGTCGGCCCAATCTCGATCGACATTGCGATAGCGGTTCAGTCCACCGGTCAGACCGGTGCGTTCGAACTCCCCCAGATAGAACTCGAACTCCTCTTCGCTCATCCACGCCGGGAAGGTCTCGGGCCAGGCGAACCGATCGACCAGCCGGCCGGTTGGACCCACGTGGACCATCGACCCTCGCCCGTCACCCACCGGCGCATCGCCGGAGGCCGAGAAGTAGAAGCCGAGTAGCCAGCGGGACAGATCGCTCTCGATCTCGACCTCGGCCCGGCCCACCTGCTGGAAATACTCGATGTAGAACTCCTCGTCGCCGCCGAGGTACCGAAACTGTTCGCTGGGCTTGAACGACGAGCGGGGACTGTACGGCACGCTCAGCAGCGCCAACCCGGCGAAGATGTCGGGCCGGAGAAGCGCAGAGTTCCAGGCAATGGGAGCACCCCAGTCGTGACCGACGATGATGGCGGTCTCCTCCCCCAGCGCCCGGACCACGCCGACATTGTCGGCCACGTGGCTGACCATCCGATAGTCCTCGACCTTCAGCGGCGAATGAGATCGGCCGTACCCGCGGACATCGATGGCCACGGCCCGATATCCGGCATCGGCCACGGCGCCGAGCTGATGCCGCCATGAGTACCACGACTCGGGAAAGCCATGAACGAACAGGACCAGGGGCCCTGATCCAGCCTCGACAAGATGGATTCGGGTGCCGAGCGCGTCGACCACACGGTGCTGCATCACATCACTCTCCCGCATTTCGGTGGCTCCGCCCAGTCCGATCGGCGCCGACGACGAGCGGTACGATCGGGTCATGGGTGAACCGACCGCCGTTCGCACGGCCATCGATGCTGCAGCAGGCCGGTTCGACGACGACATGGTCGGTGACCTCCACGATGAATCACGCCCTGTCGCAAACCTGCCAGAGGAGGTGGGCGTCGGCCCACATGCCGAGCCGTGGCCCGACGATCCCCGTCTCGATCCCGAGTTGTTGGCCTCGGGCGACCGCCGCAACGTCATCGATGCCTACCGCTACTGGCGGCTCGAATCGATTGTCGCCGACCTTGATGCACGTCGCCACGCGTTCCACGTCGCCATCGAGAACTGGCAGCACGACCTGAACATCGGCACCGTTGTCCGCAACGCCAACGCCTTCCTGGCGGCCGAGATCCACATCATCGGAAAGAAACGGTGGAACCGCCGAGGTGCGATGGTCACCGACCGGTATCAGCACATCCGCCATCACCCAACGGCTGAGGACTTCGTTCAGTGGGCGAAGACCGACGACATCCCGCTCGTC
>JAHECQ010000516.1 GCA_024641625.1 Acidimicrobiales bacterium
GTCGTGGTTGGTGACGATGGCGCGGGACGAGGAGCGCGTCTTGAGGCGGCCGGCGGCGGTGTAGGAGAACACCGGACCGGTCCCCGTGCCGGGCGCGGGGCTGTTGAAGCGTTTGGCGCTGAGCCAGCCCCGGTCGAGGTCGTAGACCCAGCGGGTGGTGGCGGTGGCGCTTCCGAAGGTGGTCAGGGTCTCGACTCGGTGGGCATCGTCGTAGGTGTATGCGAGCCGATAACCCGGAGTGCCGGTCACTTCCCGGGGTGCGCCGTGGGGCCAGTGGGCCGTGACGCGCCGGTTGTCGACGCGGGTGCCCGCGGAGTCGACGGTGTCCGGCTCGTCAACGACGGTGAGGCGGCCGCGGTGGTCGTAGACATAGCTCGTGAGGCGCCCCCCGATCGTTCGGGTGGCCACCGCATCGACGAGCGGGGAGACGTAGGCGGTGGTGAGGTCCGGACCGCTCGAATCGACGAGATGGACGAGGCGCCCGCGGATGTCGTAGGCGTAGCTTCGGGTGGCGAGGCTCACCCCCTCGGCGTCGAAAATCTCGTCGTCGTCGAGCCGTCCCTGCCGGAAGCGTTGAACGCGGGTGGTTTGATCCGGGTTCCGGGTGGTGGTGTCCCAGGCACCGGGGAGGGCGGTCAGACGGGTGGTGAGGGTGTGTGCGAGGGCGGTGGATCCGTCGCCGTGGCGGTAGAGCCAGGACTCCCGGCCGTCGGCCCGGATCTCGTTCCGCGTGAGGACGGTGTCGGTGCCGTCGGTCTCGCGGACGAGTTCCTCGGACCAGGAAACGACCCGGTTGTCGGCGTTGAGAGCGGTTCCGGAGCGGCTGATGCGGAGTTCATCGATGTCGGGATCGATGATTCCGTTCGCATTGAGGTCGATCGCGGTGGTGATGGTTTCATGCAGGAGGTCCCGGCTCCAGAGCATCGTCACTCCGTCCGCGTCGACCTGCTTCACGAGGCGTCCTCCCAGGTCGTAATCGAGGTGGGCGCGGTCGGGTTGGCCGTCGCCGTCGGCATCGCCCGCATGAGTCAGGGAAACCGGGCGGCCCATCCAGTCGAATTGGGTGGTGGTGGATTGATAGGATGCGCCGTTGGAGTCGATCAGGCTGGTCGTGGTGGTGAGGCCCGCTGCGTTCGATCCGTAGGTGGTCCGGCTGTCGGCGACGAGCGGGCCGGTGCGGGTGGCCGGTCGACCGTCGAGGTAGAATTCCTCGGTGATGGTGGGAGCGATGCCGAGGTCATCGGCGGTGGAGGGCAGCGAGTGGACGATCCTTTGCCCGATGCCGTCGCGCGGATGGTAGGTGATGAGCTGGGAGGTGCTGACGAGGGAGTTGTCCTGGGGCGAACGGGTGGCTTCGGTCGTGATGTCGCCGGCGAGGTTCTGGGTGACGAACCCGGTCTCGGTGTCGGGGCCGGCCAGCGAGAAGCTGTTGGCGACCGGCTCCGCATAGAGGTGCGTGCGGGTGGTGAGTCCGTCGAACACCGTCTCGGTGGCGAGACCGTTGCGGTGGGTCTTCCGGAGACGGCCGAGGTCATCGTAGAAGTAGTGGGTGGGGATGCCGTCCTGTTCCGTGAGTTTGGAGACACCGCAGCAACCGTATTCGATGGTCTCGGTGTAGGTTGGCGCCGATTGGCCGCCGTGGAACACATCGATGGCGGTGGGGCGTGACAGCTCGTCGAGATGGCTTGTCATGCGGTCCTCAAGGCGAAAGGCGGCGCCATCCCGGATCTGGAACGAGGCCGTCTGAAGAATCTGGCCGGAATCATTGGTCACGGTCCGCTCTTCTGATCCGGCGAGGATCGGAAGACCGAACAAGCCCGGGTTGTCGATCCCGCGGTAGACGGAGGAGGATCGCACTCCACCCGCGTGGGTGGCTGTCAGCACCTCGACCGTGCCGTCGGGAAAGATGGTGATCTGTTCAACGGGGGTGTTGGCATTTCCCTCGTGTTCGAAGCGCGTGACGTGAGGGGTGCCCCCGTCGTTCGGGTAGCGGGTCTCGGTGCGCCAGGCGGAGTTTCCGGACGAGCCGGCGGCGATGTCGGTGCGCTCGACGAGGGTGCCGCTGATCCAGCGTTCCAGGCGCTCGGTGAGGGCGAGCCCGTTGGAATTGAAATGGCGGCGGGCCTCCCGGTCCCCGGGCGTCCCGGCAAAGGCATCGCGGGTGATCGTGAGCCGCGAGAATGCCGCATCGAGCGGGTCGGTGTCGTAGTATTCGTAGCTGCGGGTGAGTCCGGTGGGATAGATGACCCTTTGGAGGGCTCCCTGACCCGAGATGGACCCGTCGGGGGCGCTGATCTCGGTGAATCCGTAATAGTCCCATGAGGTGGCGGTGGCCTTTCCTTCCGGATCGTGCACCTCCCGGGTCTTCTCCCATCCCCATTCGTAACGCGTTTCGGATTCGTCACGCACGCTGATTGTGACGAATTTGCCCGCAACATCCTTCTCTTCGACCTGGAAGCGGAAGGTGCGGGCGGTGGCGGACTCCGAGAGTTTGGTTTTCGTGGTGCGGCGGAGGCCGTTCTCCTCGAGGACCCAGATGCCGGAATCGGGCCGGGTGAAGACATGGGTGCTGGTCTTACCCTCGATCGAATCGGTGTAACGGAGGGCAAGGGAGTCGTCGGGGAGGACGATGTTCTCCACCCACGCCTGACGGTAGATCGTGTTGGCCGGATCGTCCTTGTCATGGCTGACATCGATGCGGAAGCGGTTGGGGTCCTTGGCGGAAGGGTCGGCCACGATACTGGCGAAGTGATCTCCTGACACGACGCCCGTCATGATGCCATCCGTCCTTTGAGCGCTCGCACCGTTGATGCCGACGGCACCGCGGAGGGCGAGTTTCTCGATTCCCTCGTTGGCGATCTGCTCGGAGAGGTACTCAAGTTGGATCGGGGACCGCCCGTAGTCGGTGACGCCGACCGGAATGTGGAGTTCGACCGACTTGATTTTGGCGCTTCCGGCACACGTGACGGTTCGGCATGCTTCGCAGGGGTTCTTCATCGCCCAGCGAGCCCGGGCCGTCATGGCGAAGGAGCACGTCTTGTGCTTCAGCGTCACGGTGAAGAGGCCTGACCAGCC
>JAHECQ010000517.1 GCA_024641625.1 Acidimicrobiales bacterium
ACCGGGCCGTGGTACACGATGCGGGCGTGGGCCCGCGGGGCCTGGGTCTCGGCGAGGTCGGTCATGGGCGCCGACTCTATCGGCACCAGCGGGATTGGGTCGATGACGTCATCCTCGCATTCGCATTACGGATGTGTTACGATTTACCGACAAGCACGCAACAATCCGTCCCAACTTCCTCTTACCTCGGCAATCCACACTGGCCCCGGCTCCTCACGAAACGCAGGGAACCGAACCGGCCTGCCGAACGTCCAAGTCAGTACTCCACACGAACACCTCCCGCAGGAAGGGTCATCATGGCCAAGCTCTCCACCCGCTCCCAACCGATCCCCGTCGAAACCGAGCACGTTCCGCACGACCCCGATTCACCAACGGCATGGATGGCGGACGGCAACTGCCGACTGCACCCACCCGCGACGTTCTTTCCCAGTGACGGCGTCGGTGTCGATCGGGCGCGCAAGATCTGCAAGGACTGCCCGGTGCTCTCGACTTGCCTCGAATTCGCGCTCGACGAGCGCATCGACCACGGGGTGTGGGGCGGCTGCAGCGAGCGCGAGCGGCGCCGCATCCTCAAGCGTCGACGGGTCGAAGCAACCGTCTGACCGACACGCTCACCGAAGCGGCTCAATCCCCGCCAGCGATGAGCGGAGTGACCGCACCCGGTACGGCTCGCTCACCGAAGCGGCTCAAACCCCGCCAGCGATGAGCGAAGTGACCGCATACGGTACGGCTCGCTCATCGGAGCGGGTCGGTCGCTGCAGAAAGGGTGTGTGCGCGGACTCCGGGCCCCGGGGCGACTACTTGGTGTCGTCGGACGACGGGGTCGATGTCGTGGAACTCGTGTCGGAGGGCTTGTCGGCCTCCGCCATCCCGTCTTTGAATTCCTTCTGGGCCTTGCCGAGGTTCTTGGCAAGCTTGGGCAGCTGAGAGCCACCGAAGAGCACGAGAACCACGATCAAGATGATTATCCACTCGGGACCACCTGGCATGCGACCACGCTACCCCATGGGTGGACCGGACAGCAGCGCGACCCTCCAGGAATCTTGTCGGCCCGAATTCAGGCGGTGATCGTGCTCCGCGCGACCTGCGCACGCTGGCGGCGGATGCGACGACGTTCGCGTTCGGAGAGCCCGCCCCAGATTCCGAACTTCTCACCATTCTGCAGAGCGAACTCGAGGCAGTCGTGGCGGACCTCGCAGCCACGGCACACTTCCTTGGCCTCACGGGTTGACGCGCCACGCTCCGGGAAGAACAGGTCAGGATCGACCCCGAGGCAGTTCGCGTAATCGTGCCAATCGGGATCGGGTTCGACCGGAATGGCGCTGACCGTGATGCTGGATGTGGTGATGAACTGCATGTGGAGGATCTCCCTGCGGGCCCGAAGGCGACGATTTGTTGCGCAATCACCCGCCCCCAACGAACGATCGACAGCGACGTAATTACAGTGGCGTCATTCTGCCATAGCACAGACAGATTTCGCAAGGGCGGATTTCGAACGATTCGCGCGGTGCGCGCGAATCAGCCGGCGCGGCGGCCGCGGTGGGCAAGTTCGCGCTTGCCCTGCATGAAGTCGACGAGCACGTAGTCACCCAGATGTTCGGGCGTGGTGAAGAACGCCCGTCCCCGGTTGATCTGCGTCAGCTGTTCGATGAAGTGCCGCAAGGAACCGTCGGCGCCAAGGGCGAAGGTGTTGATGCGAATCTGCTCTTTGGTACACCGCACGACCTCACGCAGCGTGGCCTCGACAGTCTCACGAACCGGTGGGTAGTTGAAGAACGGCATGCCATTGTCCTGGATGTGTGCCGTCGGCTCACCGTCGGTGATCATGATGATCTGCTTCGTGCCGGACTCGCGGGCCAGCAACTTGCGCGCCAGGGTGAAGCCGTGGTGCATGTTGGTGCCGTACACGAAATCCCACGACACCTCGGGGAGCTGCTCGGCGGTGAGGATTCGCGCGGTCTCGGAGAAGCCGACGATGCCCAGGTAGTCACGCGGGAACTGCGAGGTGATCAGGCTGTGCAATGCCATCGTCACCTTCTTCGCCGGGAGGAAATTGTCACGCATGGGCATCGACAACGACAGGTCGAGCATCAGCACCGTGGACGACCGGGTCACATGTTCGGTGCGTTCGATCTCGAAGTCAGAAGGGTCGAGCTGAATCGGGGTACCGCCTCCACTGCGCCGCAGCGCATTGCGAATCGTGCGGTTCAAGTCGAGCTGGAACGGGTCGCCGTATTCGTAGGCCTTGGTGTCGTAGGTGCGCTCGTGACCCTGACCGAGACTGCTCGTGTCGTGTTGTCCAACGGTGTCCTTGGCCAGTTTCGAGAAGAGGTCTCGCAACGCATTCGCACCGATCCGACGCAGACCCTTCGGGGTCATCTCGAGGCGGCCTTCCTTCTGCTCGATGAGGCCGGCGTCTTCCAACATCTTCGTCAACTCCGCGAGCCGCTCGAGCGACTTGGCGGCGTCGTCGCCCATCAGATCGCGGACGCGGTCCATGTCGGCTTCGGCCAGCGCTCCGGGACTCGCGGCGTTGCGGAGGAGGTTCTCGAGCTGATCGAGGTCGCCCATGTCCTGCATCGCCTGCATCGCCTGCTGGAAGCCCATGGGATCCTGGCCCTCGAAGTCGTAGCTCTGGTTCCAGTTGAGCTGCGGGAACATCTGCTGGAGGTTCCCTGACAGCTGCTGCATCTGCCATTGGAGATCCATGTCCTCCATCAGCTGATCGGACAGCTGTTGGAGCTGCGCCCGCTGTTCCGGCGTCATCGAGTTCATCATCGCCTGCATCGCCGCCATGCGCTTGGCCATCTGTTCGAGGAGCTCTTCGACGGTTTCGGGATTCTCGGGAAAGAAGTCGCCGTAGTCCTGCATGAACTGTTCGAAGCCCGGGTCCTCGCCGCGCTGATGCTTCTCGAGCATCTCGTTGAGCGCGGCCATCATGTCCTTCATGCGGGCCATGTCCTCGGGCGTCATCGCCTCCATGGCCCCCGACATCTGGTCGACCATCTGCTGCATCAACTGGTCTTTGAGTTGCTCCATCAGTTGCTCGAAGCGCTGCTTGGCCTCGTTCGACT
>JAHECQ010000518.1 GCA_024641625.1 Acidimicrobiales bacterium
CTTCGAAGGCCTGGGTCTCGGGCTCCGACTGCGGGCTCGGACCTCGGTAGGTCTGGCTGATCGGGTTGTCGCTCGACCCCTCGTTGTCCTGACCCCAGTTGGTGGCGAAGTTGCGGTTCAGGTCGACGCCGTCGACGCCGGTGATCTGACCGTCACCGTTGTTGTCGGCCAGGTTCTTGCGCCACAGACGGTTGCCCTCGGTGAAGGTCCAGTCGTAACCGTCGGGGTTGTAGACGATGACGAACCAGATCTCGGTGGTGTCCAGGATGTCGGTGATGCGATCGTCGGTTCCGTAGTTCTCCAGGTAGTGCTTCATCAACCGGAGGTTGACCTCGGGGGAGATCCACTCCCGGGCGTGCTGGGCGGAGATGTTGAGCACGGCGGGGCGAGAGCCGCGCTGTTTGGTGTCGGCCTTCTCGGTCACCCGCATCGCATAGATGTCCTCGCCCTGGACCGACTGACCGATCGTGATGAGCTCGGTCAGGTCGTCGTACTGGTCGGCCAGGAACTCCATCTCGTCGCGGAGGCCACCGGGCCCACCCCAGGTGCGCCAGACCTCGAAACCGTTCTCGACCTCCTCGAAGGCGGCCTCGGCCGTGGTCTGACCCTCCTGGTTGCGCCTGAGCGAGATGTCGAGGTCGTAGGCCTTCCGGGCCTTGTTGGCCTCACTCGGCGACATGACCACCTCGATGATGACGGTCTCACCGTCGAGGGTCTCCGAGACGATGTCGTACCCCTCGGTCCGCATCGCCGTCGCGATCTCAGGCGTTGTCTCGATCACGTAGAGGTCCAGACGCCCGGCCTCGAAACTCGGGGACCCGCTCGGCGGATCGGCGGTCACCACTCCCGGGATCGCAACCAAGATGGCTGCAGCGACCGCAGCGAACAAGCGCTTCGACATGGGATTCCCCTTCCCTCGCGGCGCCGTCCCCCCGACTGCACGCCGACAACCGCACCATACACATCACCGCCCGAGCTGTACAGGGTGCGGCGTGGTCGGTCGGTTGGTCGCCGCGACCCATCGCTCCATGAGTTCGATCGTGCTCGATGCGCCCGGCACGGGCACGATCCGCGAATCGGTTCACTCCGCGCCGGCCTACGGCGGCGTCTACGTTCCTCCGAGCGTACGTACCGGAGATCGAAGAGTCGGTTGGTGCCGAGCTCCACGACCCCGATTCCGGCGAACCCAGCGTGTAGCGCGCAAGAACCACAGCAAGCGAGCCGCGCCCGTCAACACGGCATCAAGTACGGAGCCCGGCCCGACCGTCCGGGAGATACTCGACACTGACCCATGTACGGTGACGACGGTTCGCAGACCGAGAGTGACCGATACCGGCGCTATCGCGCGCGGCGGCCGCTCGGTAGAGCCTGCGCAGGGAACAGCCGCCTGACGCAGGTGAACCCGATCTCGCTTGAACGGCAGACTGTCCCGAACGCCGGCCCCTCACCCCATCGCGAACCAGCCGAACCGTTCGGAACCCACCCAGTCGGGTGCCTCTCCTATCACCGAGATCCGCTCTTCATCGCGCCGCTCGCCGCCATCGGAGACCGTCCGATATCGGCACGTACGCGAGCGGACGCCCGTCCCATAATGTGCGACGCCACCGGCGCCGCAGGGTGTCACCGAACGCCGGGTGTGGGTCACGACATGAGGTGTCCTGAACCGGCACATGGGGGACGCTCTCTCGGACTCCGCCAGAAGACATTATGGGGCGGGGTGAGGATCTCCGTAGCCACCACAGTGCGCCGGTTATCTCGCGGGCGGATCGTCTCGTGGCAACTCGACCGTGCGGCTCGTGGATGACAGGTAGCCGCGTCAGAGCACCGGTGGCCAGGGGTAGTCGTACTTCTTGAGTTCCTCGGCGTCCATCACTTCAAGCACGAAGTCCAAGAACAGTTGTGGAACGTCAATCCAGAACATTCGGGGCATGTACAGGCCGGTCGTCACCTCGAGGTTTCGGGCCTCACACCACTCCGTAATGGCAGCGATGTCGGCGTCTGCGTCGTCGCTGATGAATCCATAGTGGTTCATGAACTTGCGCTCCTGGGGATCGACGCGTGTCAGCCCGGTGAGTTGCAGATCGACGTTGGCAGCGGTCTGACGGAGCATCCGCATGTCTGCAGGCACCGCCGGGTTCGGGCTCCCCAGTTGGAACACCTCTTGAAAGCCGAGAACCTCCGTGAACAAGGCGACGGCATCGTCGATGTGATCGAGGTCGATCTGTACGGCGGTGTGGTTGAACAGCACTGCGGCTCCTTCGTCGGTCTGGGCTGCGCCAGGTTGATCCGGTGGTCCAACCGGGGGCGGAGCGTTTCGCCGCCGGGGCCCATGTTGCCACGACTCGCCGCAGGGCATGTCCACGTCTCGCCACCACGCGATGAGCCGCCCGATACCGGCCCTTACCGAGTGCCCCATAATCCCAGGAACGCAGCGCTCCTGAGGGTGCCCCCGATCGCCGGGTATGCGACGCATACGACCCGACCCTGATCGGCAAATAGGCCACGGTCAGAACAGAGCGGAGCCGGAGCGTTATGGGACAGCAAGCCGTGCGCAGTCTGCCGGTTAGCGCGTGGGTCGGGGCCTCGTCGGCTGATGTCGGTATGCGCCCCTGCTCCGGCGTTCGGTGGGTTCGGCAATCGGGAGCGTGTCGACGCGGTAAACAGGTTGTCGATGTCACGCCCGCACACAGTTTTGTTCAGCGCCGACACGATCGCCGCGAAGGTCAACGAACTCGCAGCACGAATCGATCAGGATCATGACGACGTCGTCGTGGTGATCGTGGTCATGAAGGGTGCAGTGATGTTTGCGAGCGATCTGGTTCGGGCGATGAGGACTGAGACCGAGCTGGCTTATCTCAGCGCCTCGTCCTACGACGAGGGGTTCACCCCAGGCGAGTCACTCACGATTCGCGGCGACCTCGACCTCGACATCGCCGGCCGCGACGTGTTGATCGTCGACGACATCATCGACACCGGCAGGACGCTCAGGGAGTTGTCGGCACAGGTCGCAGCCCGGGGACCACGCCGTGTCGCCACGGTCGCCTTGGTCAGCAAGACCAGTCGAAGATC
>JAHECQ010000519.1 GCA_024641625.1 Acidimicrobiales bacterium
CCGACGATCTGGCCCCAGTTCGCGACATAGAACAGCGACCACGGGAGGTCACGACGGAACGTCGCAGCTTGAACGTCGTCGCCGAGCAGAGCAGCCCAGAGACCGACAGCAGCGAGCATCACGAAGAGTGCGGGAAGGAGTCGGCGGCCACGACGTATCCAGAACTGTGCGAGCGCGATCCGGCCGGCCCGCCCCTGCTCTTCGAGCAACAACGTGGTGATGAGGAAGCCGGAGATGACGAAGAACACCTCGACCCCGAGGAACCCACCGAGCATCCAACCAAACCCGGCGTGATACAGGATCACTGCGATCACGGAAACCGCGCGCAAGCCATCGAGTCCGGGCTGATTGCCCATGAATGAGCGCTGATGTCCGGGGGCCGACACAACGGGTCAATCCTACGGGTCACCGCCCCGGGTTTGACGGACCTCCGAGGATGTCCGGAGAACCCGAACCGAAGACCCCGAGATCCTCGAGAACTCGTTCGGCATCGTCATAGCCAACACGGCGCGACGACCGCCCGAATGTCAAGCTGCGATGGCCTCATCAGTGACTACGGGGAGGTCGGCGAACCAGCCGTGAAGGGGTTTCGCGCACCCGGTTGTGGTGGTGCGACGGACCGTGTTGGGTTGACTCGCCGTCGGGTGCACGCCTCCTGGTAGGTTTCCGGCCGGTGCAGTTCTGGTGGGTGGAGATGTGAGCGCGGCCGGTGATACGGCACTTGATCACGAGCTCACGGCGATCGGTCGCCTCGCCCATCAATTCCGGGAGTCCCTTGGCCGCGAGCCCGATGGAGATGCCGAAGCCGCGGTGCAGGAACTCTTCCCCACCGGTGCAGCCCGGGTCGAGTTCGTTGTGCGATTCTCGGCTCTGATCATGCTGTCGGCGTCGATCGCCGCCTTCGGGCTGCTTGCCGATTCTGCGGCGGTCGTGATCGGCGCGATGTTGGTTGCGCCGTTGATGACACCAATCCTGGCCACCGCGGCGGCCACGGTGCGCGCCCACAACCGAGAGTTACTCATCGCGCTGTTGGTCATCGCGCTGGGCACGGTCCTCGCAATTCTCGTGGGGTTCCTCACCTCTGCGATCGTGTCCGACGCAGTTCGGGGCACCACCGATCTGCCGGGCGAAGTGAAGGCCCGAACGTTTCCGGGGCTTCTCGATCTCGGCATCGCAGTAACTGCTGGAGCGGCCGCGGGCTACATCTTGCCGCGACGGTCCGCGACATCGGCATTGCCGGGTGTCGGCATCGCTGTTGCGCTCGTTCCGCCGCTGGTGGCGGTGGGTATCACCTTCGAACTCGGGGCTGGGGCCGAGTCATGGAGGGCTCTGCTCCTGTATCTGACCAACCTGGCAGCCATTGTCTTTTCGGCATCGATCATGTTGATCCTCAGCGGGTTCAGGCCCCAGAAAGAGACCGCCCGACGGGTGCTGGCCAGTCGGGTCCTGGTTACGTTGGCAGCGGTCGCCGCGGTCGCAGTGCCGCTGACGCTGCACACGCGTTCCACTGTCGAGGACACCCAGCTCCGCCGGATCGTCACTGACGAGATCACCGCATGGGACCCCACGGTGCGGGTGGTCGAGTTGACGGTCGACGCCGTTGATGGCGAGGCAACCGTTGATCTACGGGTCGCCGGCCCCAATGTGCCCAGCGAAGTCTGGATACTCGCCGAGCGGATTCGTGACGAGTTCGGCGGTCCGGTAGAGCTGGACATGCAGTTCCAACAGGATCTTCGCTACCAAGTGAGCGCTCGTTGAGGCGGCTCACCATCGCAGCTGCCTTGATCGTCGTAGCCGCAGCCCTCACCGGTTGCGGTGGTGAAGATGACCAGGCCGTCCGCCCGGTCGTGCGGATCTTCGGCCCGTATCGGGGTGAGGAAGCAGCGTTCTTCACGGCCGGCTTGGAGGAATGGGCTGACACAGCGGGTATCGACGTCCGCTACGCCGGGAGCGCCAACTTCGTCGCTGACCTGGAGTACCAGGTCGTAGAGATCCTCTCACCGCCCGACATTGCACTGGTTCCCCAGCCCGGACTGGTCCAAAAGATGTTCGACGACGGCCACATCGTTCCGGTCTCGGACGACACTGCTGAGATCTTGGGGCAGAACTACGACGATGCGGCCCTCGACCTCGGTCGAGTCGACGGCACCCTCGTGGGTTTCCCCTACCGGGCAAACCTCAAGAGCCTGGTTTGGTACCGCCCTGACGTCCTGACCGATCTCAGCTTCACCCCACCCAACACGATGGCTGAGCTCGAGTCCCAGGTCCAACTGATCCAAGAACGCGGCCCGACACCGTGGTGCCTGGGTATCGAAGCCCAGCTACAAACCGGGTGGCCCGCCACCGATTGGGTCGAGGACCTCATCGTGCGCCAAGCCGGACCCGAGGTCTACAACGCCTGGGTGGCCGGGGCCATACCGTTCAGCGATACCCGGATTGCCGATGCGTTCAGCACGTTCAAAGCACTTGTACTGGAGCCCGGGCGGGTCACCGGCGGCGTCAGCAAGGTGCTCAGCACAGGTACGCAGATGGGCGACGATCCCCTGTTCAGCGATCCCCCTGGCTGCGTATTCTACAAACAGGCGAGCTTTGCCTACGGCTGGATGCCCCCTGGGCTCGAGCTCGGCCCCGACGGAGACATCGACTTCTTCGTACTGCCCGGGACAGAGGCAGGAACGCCGGCTCCGGTCGTCGCCGGCGCAGACCTCGCGGTGTCGTTCAGCGACAAACCCGAGGTCGCCGCAGTCCTGGAGCACTTGGCCACCCCCGAGGCAGGTCGCGCCTGGGCACAAGGAGGCAGCTACGTGAGTCCGAGAAACGATGTGAACCCGGCCTCGTACTACTCACCAGTAGACCAGGCCTTCGCCGAAGTATTGCTCGAGACCGAAACCCTGGTCTTCGATGGCTCCGACGCCATGCCACCCCGGATCGGAACAACACTGTTCTGGACACAGATCACCGCCTGGATCTCCGGCCAGATCAGCTACGAACAGTTAGCACAGACCCTCGACGAAGCCAGGGACGGCTGACCAACCCTGCCTTGGAGACAGAACCAGAAAGGGTCAA
>JAHECQ010000520.1 GCA_024641625.1 Acidimicrobiales bacterium
GACGGTTCGCCACCAGTTCTCGTCGCCCGGCAGCTTCGAGGGCATCTGCTCGGTCCACCCCAGTGGGCAGTTGGTCATCGTCGTCTCGTGAGTCGGAGCCGGGCAATGACGCGCTTGGTTCGGTTCCTGTCCCTGCCCGTGCTGGTGGCCATGGCCCTCGTTCTGACTGCTTCCGACCCGGTCAGCGCCGACCCCGCCGGCCCCACCAACTATCGGACCGATGTGACGGAGGTCCGTCCGCCAACGGCGACCATCGAGGTGGAGATGATCGGCGGAGACAGCTTCGTGGAGCTCTCGGTGCGGCCCGGAACCAGTGTCGAGGTGATCGGTTATCGGGGTGAGCCCTACTTGAGATTCGATGCGGATGGCGCCGTTCGGAGAAACGAGAATGCTCCCACTCGTTGGTTGAACGACGATCGATACGCCGCAGTCGACGTCCCGGCGAGCGCCGGTGCAGATGCCACACCTGACTGGCGAACAGTGGGGAACGGCGGGCATTACGCGTGGCACGACCATCGCACCCACTGGATGAATCCCGCCGATCCGCCTGGGGTGTCGCCAGGGGACACGGTGCTCGAAGCGGTGATCCCCTTGGCCGTCGATGGTGAGCCAGTCGAGGTCCACGTGCGGTCGATCCGCCTGGAGGCGCCCTCCCCAGTGCCCGCTGCGCTGGGGCTGGCGTTGACTGCGTTCGGCATCGTGGCCGGTGTGCGGCGGCGGGACCGGGTGGGAGCGACTGCGACGATCCTCGTGGTGTGGGCACTGGCGGCGACGGTGGTCGGGGTCACGGCCGTCCGGTCCGTTCCCGCCGAAACAGGTCCGAGCATCCTGCTGTGGGCCCCGGCCCTGATCTCGGCGGTGGCGGGCGCAGCGCACTTCGTTGTTCGCTCCATGGCGCCCGATCGGGGACTCCTGGCATCGATCCTGCTCGGTTTCGGAGGGCTCGAACTGTCGGCCTGGGGAGTCATTCGGCGTGATGCCCTCACGCACGCACTCATTCCGAGCCGGGTGCCCGCCGGTGTGGATCGGGCCGTCATCGCCGGTTCGATCCTGGTTGGTGTCGTCGTTGTCCTCGTCGCCGCCGATCAGGTTCGGCGTGACCTCAGCGGACTCGGCGTAACGGCGGACGTCGGTTCGGACCGAGGTCGCGGAGCCGAATCATCGACAACCCGATGAGACAGGTGAGGATGATCGATGGAAGGTGAATGAACTCGGTTCCTCCCGTGTCGCTGATCGATCGATCGATCAGGCCGGCCGTGGCCTGGGCGATGATGGCCACCGAGGCCAACACGAAGCAGGGAAGAGCCCAGCGAGGCCTCCAGGCGGTCAGGAGACCCGCAGTGGCGACGGCCAAACCCAATGCGCCGTCGCGGGTCATGTGCGAAGCCGAGGAGGATCCCAGAAGGCCGAAGGGGTCGGCATCGACGAGCCAGGGCAGCACGATGATCAACTGTCCGATGCTCAAGAGCAGGAGAACGGCCAGCATCGCACGCGATGGCGCCGGGAGCGCCTCGGCCAAACGTCCCAAGACGTCCGCATCGTCGTCGATACCCTCGGTCACCTGGCTGCGGTTGAGCTGGTCCAGAAGATCGTCGAGCTGTCGGTCGACCTGGTGCACACGAGAGCCGATGGCCGTCACCGGGTTCGGGCGATCCTCGTCGGGAGGGCGACTCACGCGCTCGCTCGTTCTCCCGGCGACGCGGCCATCGCCGCCGCAAGTGCGGCGCGGGCGCGATGGAGCCGAGACCGCACGGTCCCCACCGGGAGGTCGAGGATGTCGGCGGCACTGTCGTACGAATAGCCGAGGATCCCACACACGACCAGCACTTCACGCTGCCCGGAGGGCAGCCCCCCGATCAGGGCCATTGTCTCGCTGCGGTGGTCTGCGGGCACGGCAAGTCGGAGCGAGTCGAGTTCGAGTGCATCGGTTCGCCGGTGACGTGCTTCGAGATCGATGATGCAGCGACGGCAGATGCGGATCAGCCAGCCCTGGAAACTGCCGTCGCCCCGAAAGGAGTCGAAGTAGCGCCATGCCCGCAAGAAGGTCTCCTGGACGGCGTCATCGGCGACCGTGCTGGTGCTGGCCATCGAGCGTGCATAGGTTCGCACTGCCCGCTGATGCTCTCGTACGAGTTGTTCGAAACGTCGTTCCATGGTGAGAAGCGAATCTGTCGTACCGGCTGGCGTGCTGTCCGGCCCGTTCGCTCACCCTTGATCCTCGCAGATGATGTGGCCTTCGCCTACCTCGCGACCGCCTCTGTGACCGATGCACGATGCTCCGAACGGCTGACGAGTGGTGTGGGGAACGACCGCAAGGGACTCTCGCCCGAACTCGTCTCGGCGACGCTGCCTCGGTAGGTTTGCCGACATGGAAACCAGAACGCTCGGGCAGCTCGAAGTCTCGGTCATCGGCCTCGGCTGCAACAACTTCGGCATGACCATCGACGCAGCGCAGACACAGAAGGTCGTCGACGCTGCCATCGAGGCCGGCATCAACTACTTCGACACCGCCGAGATGTACGGCAACGGTCTCTCCGAGGAGTATCTCGGCAAGGCGCTGGGATCTCGTCGGGGAGATGTGCTCGTTGCCACGAAATGGGGCCATGACATGTCGCTGGCCGAAGGCGAGCGGGGTGGAGACCCTGCAGTCATCCGGGCCAGGCTGGAAGGCAGCTTGGCCCGGCTGGGTATGGACCACGTCGATCACTACCAGCTGCATCGCCCGGATTCCCAGACCCCGGTTGCAGAGACGCTCGGCTGTCTGGCCGAGCTCCAGTCCGAAGGCAAGATTCGGGAGATCGGCTGTACCCACTTCACGGCCGCGCAGCTGGACGAGGTTTACGCAACTGCGGCCGAACACGACCTCCCCGCCTACCCGTCGGTCCAGAACTACTACAGCCTGCTGACCCGCGGCCCCGAGCATGACGGTGTCTTCGATGCGTGTGCTCGTCATGGCATCGGATTCGTGCCCTACTTCCCCCTCGAATCGGGACTCCTGACCGGGAAGTACCGCCTCGGACAACCCCGACCCGAGGACTCCAGATTGGTCAAGTGGGGCGAT
>JAHECQ010000521.1:0-2664 GCA_024641625.1 Acidimicrobiales bacterium
TTGTCGGGGATCAGTGCCCAGAATGCCGGCCTGGCAACGTTGGCCTACCGGATGGTGTCGTTCCTCCTCCCCATTTGCAGTGCGTTGCCGGCTTGGCTGCTGTACCGGCTGCGCTTCCGCGCACAGGACTTCGAGGCGAGCCTCCCCTGAGCGAGTCTCGACACGCCACTCAGTCGTCGGCCGCCTCGATGTCCAATCCTTCGTCCGAGGCGGCGAGTGCATGACGACCGGTGGTGCAGGTCTCGATCAGCGGACACCAACGGCAGGCAGGACTCGGCACCAGACGAGGCTCGGTCCGTTCATGGAGCAGCGCCACCGTGCGATCGGCCCCATCGATGACTCGGTGCACCGTCGACCAGAGGAGGTCCTCGGTGATCTGCTCGGTCCGCGGTTGTCCGCTCTCGAGGTAGTAGGTGACGACGAGCCGGGGAGGCACGCCGAGCTTGAGCGTCTCGAGCAGTGCATAGAAGCGGAGATCGTTGACATGATTGGGCGCCGTTCTACCGGTCTTGAGGTCGATCAGGACCTTGCCTGCTTCGATGCCCCGGGCGCGACCGAGTGTGAGGTCGACTGCCCCCTGGAGCACGATCCGACTCTCGGCGAACTCGGCTCGGACGCGAGACTCCGCTACGGGGACCCACTGTCGTCGTAGCGGAGGGAAGGCATCGAGGAATCCGGCGACGACGTCGTTCGCGCTGGTCACCAGCTCGGCCCGTTCGGCTTCGGTCAGCGCAGCGATGAAGGGTCCGATGGACCGCTCGTCCTGTTCGAGGCGCGACATTGCGTCATCGACCAGGTCGAGTGGGGTCGGGTTGCCACGTCGCCCGACGAGGAGCTCGATGGCCTTGTGGACCACCGTTCCTCGAGCCGAGGCGACCGACCAGGCGAAGGGAACCGCATCCTCGGCGACGAAGCGGGTCTCGCAGCCGTGGACCTGGGAGAGCCGATGCTTGGAGAGATAGAGAACGGCGTCAGCGTCGGCGACTTCGGCCAGGCGTTCGCCGATGGGCCGCAGGCCGGTTTCGAGCTCATGGCGCAGGTGGTCCCGGAGATCGTCCCGAAACGAGGGCCGCGCGGTCGACCCCAGCTCGTCGAGGATCTGCTGCTGTGCGGGGTTGAGACGTACCACGTCGGGGATGGCTGTCACAGGGCCTGACCATACTGTCCTCATGGGTCGCAGGGGTGCAGGAGACGGGTCGGCCAGGCCCGAGTTGGTAGGGCCTGGCCTGGCCGGTGTTCGTTTGGTGGAGGCTGCTCGGGTGGGCGTCCTGCGGCTGCAGGTCTGGGTGGTTCGATGACGGCACTCGAGTTCGCCGAGTTGGCACGACGACTGTCGGCCACCCTTCGGGACCGCGATCACGAGTCCCCGTGTTTCCGGAGTCCTCCTCGTTCGCCGGGGTTCTCCCGTTCTCTGGCCCGGTTGCCCGATGGCACGGTTCAAGTCGCGGTGCGACTCCGGAACCGGTCGTCACTGGCGGTAGCCGGCGACATGATCGAGGGGGCGGTCGTGGCCTCCGGGCTCACGGGTCGACAAGCGGCCGAGGTCCGTGACGCATTGTGGAGCTCGGCCGAAGGCCTGCTGGTCGGTCATGTCGTCGATCCACCGCTCACGTCGTTGGCGGCGTAGGGTCGAAGATCTGCAGGGTGGTTCGTTCGCCGCTCAGGGCCAACAGACCCTTGCCTGCTCGCGGGGTGGCCAGCGCCTCCTCGTCGAGTCGGGCGAGACCTACCGCAGTGCCATCGAGCGCCGATGTCGGAGCCAGCACCAGGCCGCTGCGATGCCGAGGAAGTCGACGTCGGGTCTCACTGCGACCGTCGACGAAGTCGAGTGGTCCGCTGAACACGACCCCCGCCGTTCGCTGTTGCAGACAACTCAGCTGCATCTGCTCGGCCGACAGTCGATGGGCGTCGTCCAGGAACACGACGATCGGACGTCCGGTGGCGGCTCGATCCACCACGCACGCCAACTGGGTAGGAAGGTCGTGTACATCGATGTGGTGTTCGAACGAGGCGGCCAACGGTCCACCCGGCGCAATGGGCGAGCGCCTCGATCCGGCAACGGCCACGGTCGCCATGTCGAGGCGACGACACAGCAGCGCGATCGATGCCAGGGCCGAGCTTCGACCGGACCGACTCGGTCCGGTGACGGCGAACACCGGACCGTCCTCCTCCAGATCGGCCCATGCCATGGTCTGTCGGTCGAGGTCGAGGCCCAGGGGAATCGGGCACTCGAGGCCCTCGGGCGGGGTGAGCTTCGGTGCTCGAGCGATCGGCAGGGGCCAGGTTGCGGGTACCAACGTCGCCGGGGCGCGACGCAGCATCTCTGCCGGGTAGCAGTCCTGCAGCCGGTACTGGAGCCTGCGGTGCACCTGCCTGCGTTGTGTCACACCCGCCGCCACCTGGGCGAACTGGAGCACGCGTCCTCGCTCGACATCCACTGCCCGGGCGCGGTGTCGTAGTTGGCCGGCAAGGGCGCGAGGCACTCCGTAGACCGACGGAGGGGTGTCGCCCGCGAGGCTGAACACGATGCGGCGATCAGCAGTGGTGGCAAGACGGGAGTCGCCGAGTGTGGGAAACCCGGCGAGCACGACCTGAAGGCCGGATCCTCTTGCTTCACTGATCAGGCCGGCCAGTGGCCCGAGGAGCGGATGCCGGGGGGCACCG